>CAUZWH010000034.1:0-13351 GCA_963583675.1 Alphaproteobacteria bacterium | reverse complement strand
GTTGGCGCGAGCGTTTGCATAGATATCGCAGTGACCCTGAGCCCGATGTCAAAGATAAGTCACCATAATTGATCGCTACCGCTTTGCAATATTCGTTGGACGCGCGGTGATCACCCGACTTTCCATGTTGTTCGGGCTACTGTTGTTGGGTGCTTCGCAGCACGCTGCCATGGCTGCGGGCGATGTCTATTCGGTCGAAAATGTTGCCGTTGACCAAACTGCTGAGACCGCAGCGGCGGCGCGCGATATCGCATTGGCGGGCGGCCAGCAACGAGCGCTTCGACGATTACTGGAACGACTTACCCTAGCTGCCGATCATCGACGACTACCAGAGGTTGCCAAAAAGGCGATTGCCGAATTGGTCAAAGGTATAGAGATCTCTGAAGAGAAGACGTCGCCGACGCGCTACATCGCGACGTTGAGTGTTACGTTTAAGAAAGAGCGCGTCCGTGGGTTGCTTCGCGCGAACGGCATTTCCTTCTCAGAGACCCGTGCGAAACCGATTTTACTATTGCCGGTCTTTCGCGCTGGGGGGGCCGTGCGTCTGTGGCAGGATCCGAATCCCTGGCGCGACGCCTGGTCGAACGTAACCATTGGTTCAGATGCGCCAGTTCCATTCGTCGTTCCAGCAGGAGAACTGGCAGATGTTGCCTCGATCAGCGCAACACAGGCACTAGCCGGTGATAAGCGGCGCCTCGATGTTATCGCGGATCGCTATGGCGTTGGCGATACACTGGTCGCATTCGCTGAGCTCGATGTGGATCTTGCCACGCGCGCCAAGCGACTGCAGGTTTCGTTGCGCCAGCAGGGTCCGACCGGACCAAATTTGATTGTGGAAAGTTTCTCAAGCGCGGGACAGGAGACTGAGGCTGCATTAATCACTCGAGCGGTCGCCGGAATCGCCGTGGGGATCCAAGAACGGTGGAAGGAAGCTACGCTCATCCGCTTCGACAAAGAGCGAAGCCTAAGCGCGCGCGTGCCCTTAAGCGGATTGCGGGATTGGATCGTGGTTCGCAAACGTCTCACCGATAACAGCCTGGTTCAGCGGGTCGACCTCACATCGCTGTCCGTTGAAAGTGCTCGAGTAGTGCTGCACTACTGGGGCGATATCGAGCGGCTTGCGATCGCACTCACACAAAGCAATCTTAGGCTCGAAGAAGATACTAATGGGTTTTGGACTGTGATCCGTTTCGATGGGTCATAGGTCGCTATGCGCCGGATGAATATACCTAACTCAATAAGCCTTGGTCGGCTTCTCGCCGTTCCGGTGACGATCTGGTTGATCATTGCAGGGCAAATGCAAGGCGCATTTTGGGTTTTTGTTGCGGCGGGGGTTTCAGATGCCGTCGATGGTTTCGTTGCAAAGCGATTTGGCCGCAGGACCGAACTCGGACGCTACCTCGATCCACTGGCGGATAAAACGCTTCTCGTAAGCATCTATATTACACTCGGTACACAAGGTCATTTGCCAGCTTGGCTGGTATTACTCGTCGTTACGCGAGATCTCCTTATTGTTGGTGGGGCGCTCCTCTCGGCGTTGTTGTCGCAGCCGCTCTCTCTACAACCTGCCCCGATCAGCAAGGCTAATACGGTAGCGCAGATCGCACTTGCTGCATTTGTGCTCGGCCAAATCGGCTTTGGCTTGTCGATGGAGGTGGTTACCCAGGGTGCCGTCTATCTGGTCGCGATCACGACTGCAGTATCTGGCGCGAACTATCTCGGTGCCTGGTTGCGGCGAAGCAACCATGTTGAAAAGAAAACCTATCTTTGAGGTTGGCACTGGCATTCGAGGCGGTGCATTTCGGCGCAACGGACAACAATAATGGTCCAAGGTGAGCACACGGCAGTTTACTCTCGATTTTGAGCATAGGCCGGCACTCGGGCACGATGATTTCGTCGTCGCCGGTGCCAACCGCGATGCCGTTGCTTGGATCGATCGCTGGCCCGACTGGCCAGCGGTTGGAACAGTCATCGTCGGGCCCCCAGGATCGGGCAAAACACATCTCACCAGCGTGTGGAAGTCGCGGTCGGGTGCAGGGCTTATTGGATTTGAGGCCCTCGAAACAGACCCAGCAATCGCGCTCTTGGGTGAGGAAACTGCGATGGTCGTCGAGGGATTGGATCACCCGGTCAGCAAGCAAGCTGAAACAGAACTCCTCCACTTGTTCAACGTTCTCGCCGAAAGACAGGGATCTTTGTTGTTAACCGCGCGGACAGCTCCGGCCCAGTTGCCATTGTCGCTCGCTGATCTCGCGTCGCGCGTGCGCGCTTTACCAGTTATTAGGATGCAACAACCCGACGATGCGCTACTCGGCGCAGTCTTGCGCAAGCTATTTGCCGATCAGCAATTGTCGGTTGGTCAGGAGGTGATTCGCTACCTGTTGCGCCATGGCGAAAGGTCGTTCGCGGCCGCACGTCGAAACGTTGGTACGCTCGACCGAGCCGCTCTTGAGCGTAAGTGCGAGATATCGGTCTCTTTGGTCAGAGATATCCTTGATGATTGACGAGCTTTGACCGCTGGCTAAACCCATAACATTAGTTTAACAATTCCCGATATATGATTGTATTATAACAATAATAACTAACAAAAATGAGGACTAACAATTGAGAGCGCAGCCAGAAGGCAATGTCGCCGCGGTGACGCCTGCTATTAGTCAAAGCGCGACTATTGAGCCGACCGTGAACGAGCGTTTCATCAACCGTGAGTTGGCGTGGCTTGCCTTTAATGAGCGCGTACTCGAAGGCGCCAGCAATCAACGCCATCCAATCTTCGAACGTCTGCGGTTCCTCGCCATCTCCGCAATCAACCTCGATGAATTTTATATGGTTCGGGTTGCGGGCCTTCGCGGCCAGGTACAGGCCGGTGTTCCGCACCGTAGCTTTGATGGCTTGACTCCCAACGAACAGCTGACGCGTGTGATTTACGCAGCCACGGCGCTTATCGAACGTCAACAGGAAACCTGGCGCAATCTGCGCCAAGAGCTCGCTGATGCAGGGATCAAGGTGCTCGACCCGGCCGATATGAGCGAATCGGACTGCGACTGGCTGGAGCAGTATTTCCTGAAGCATATTTTTCCGGTGTTAACACCGTTTGCCATCGACCCAGCCCATCCATTTCCATTTATTCCCAACTTTGGGTTTGGTGTCGTGTTCGAGCTCGCCCATCGCGAGGATGCGACGTTGCGAAATGCGTTGGTAAGGGTGCCAGCTCAAATTGGACGCTTCGTCCGGCTGCCTGGTGATGGTGATCGTTTTATTACCGTGGAAAACACAATTGAGCTGTTCTTCGATAAACTTTTCCCCAACTACCGGGTCGTTTCGCGGGGCCTATTCCGAATTATCCGCGATAGCGATCTTGAAATTGAGGAAGAGGCTGACGATCTCGTCCAGCTGTTCGAAACAGCGCTTAAAAGGCGTCGTCGCGGGAGTGTGATTCGCCTCAAATTCGACATAGCGACGCCGAAACACCTTCAGCAATTCGTCATTGAGAATCTGGAAGCGGAGGATGCCAACGTTCTCATCGTTGACGGTTTGCTCGGCCTGTCTGAAACCAACCAATTAATAGACAATCGTAGCGCCGACTTCGTATTCCCGTCTTACTTACCTCGATTTCCCGAGCGAATTCGCGATTTTGGCGGTGATTGCTTTGCCGCGATCAGCGTTAAGGACATTATTGTTCATCACCCCTATGAGAGCTTCGACGTGGTGGTTCAGTTTATACGTCAGGCGATGAACGATCCCGACGTGGTCGCAATCAAGCAAACGCTTTATCGCACCAGTGATGATTCGCCTATTGTTGAGGCTTTGATCGAGGCAGCCGAGGCAGGCAAATCCGTGACCGCCCTCGTCGAACTCAAGGCCCGTTTTGACGAGGAAGCGAACATTCGTTGGGCGCGAGATATGGAACGAGCCGGCGTGCAAGTGGTGTTCGGTTTCATTCACCTGAAGACCCACGCTAAGGTTTCACTGGTGATTCGTCGCGAGGGTGGGGAATTACGGAGCTACGGTCATTTCGGAACCGGTAACTACCATCCTGTCACGGCCAAGAGTTACACAGATTTGTCGTTCTTTACCGCCAATCCGGCGTTGTGCCGTGACGCGATGCTCTTGTTCAACTTTCTCACCGGCTACGCCCAACCAGATCATTTCGAAAAAATTTCCATTTCACCTCTTAATCTGCGCGACACGATCATGGAACTCATCGATGACGAAATCGCTTGCGCGCAGGCCGGCCAGCCCGCGGCAATCTGGGCTAAGCTAAACGCACTTGTAGATCCCGAGGTGATCGATGCGCTGTACCGTGCATCGCAAGCCGGCGTAGATATCGAACTCGTGGTACGAGGTGTTTGCTGCTTGCGCCCCGGCGTACCAGGCTTGTCCGAAACGATCCGCGTCAAAAGCATCGTCGGACGGTTCCTTGAGCACTCGCGCATCGTCTGCTTCGGCGCAGGGCACGGTCTGCCCTCGCCGGAAGCCAAGATCTTCATCACGTCGGCTGATTGGATGCCGCGAAACTTTGACCATAGGGTTGAGGTTTTTATTCCGATTGAGAACCCAACTGTCCACGAACAAGTCCTTGATCAAATCATGGTCACCAATCTTAGGGACGTGCAGCAGAGTTGGTCCATGAATCGTGATGGAACCTATACGCGCGAGCCCTCGTCAGTGGGTGGCTTCGATGCCTTCGAATATTTTATGACCAACCCGAGTCTGTCGGGGCGTGGCAAATCGCTCCGCGAGTCCGGCCCGCCGAAAATAGTTCATCTCGATCACTAGTCGTCGTGACGCTAGCCTCGCCAAACGTGGCATCGGCCGCGACGGAAGCCGGGCGGCCCTACGTCGGTGTGATTGACATAGGATCCAACTCCGTACGCCTGGTGGTTTATGACGGCCTGACACGCGCGCCGGCGCCGGTATTCAACGAGCGAGTTCTCTGCGGACTAGGGCGCTCGATCTCGACAACGGGACGATTGGATCCGGACGGAATTGATATCGCGCTTCGTACTCTGTGCCGCTTTCAGACCATTGCCAGTGATCTAGGTGCGGAATTAATCGATACGGTGGCGACTGCAGCGGTTCGCGATGCTTCAGATGGCGCTGATTTTGAAGCGCGACTTAAACGGGATCTGGGATTGCCCGTGCGGGTGCTAAGCGGGACCGACGAAGCACGAATATCAGCACTTGGTGTGGTCAGCGGGAGCCCCGGTGCAGATGGGGTCATGGGCGATCTTGGTGGCGGTAGCCTCGAACTTGTTGAGCTCGACCACGGCGAACCGAAGCGAAGCGTGACCTTACCGCTGGGTTCCCTTCGGCTAGGCCCCGTGAGAGGGCAAAAACTGAAAGGGGAGATTGATACCGCGTTAGCTGACGTTGCCTGGCTGGACAGCCGTTCAGACTGCACGCTGTTTGCCGTCGGTGGGAGTTGGCGGTCACTTGCGAGGTTGCATATCGCGCAAAACCGATATCCCGTCAGTATTATCCACAACTACGTAATGAGCAGATTGACGGCGGAAGAGCTCACGAGCTTAATCTCGAAGATGGGCCACGAGTCGCTCAATGGAATCGCCGGCGTGCCGAAGCGCCGCGTCGAAAGCTTGCCGGCGACAGCAATGACGCTGCTCCGATTGCTACGCTTGATCCGCCCGCGCGAGGTCGTTTTTTCCGCCCTTGGCTTGCGCGAGGGGCTCCTCTTTCAAAGACTTTCGAAGGATGTGCGGCGGGAGGATCCGTTGCTGGTTGGCTGCCACCAACTCATCGCGCGAGAGGGCCGAGGGTTCGACGATGGCGAGGCTTTGTGGAACTGGCTGCGTCCGGTACTCGGCGACGCTACCGGAGAAAAATCGCGACTTTGCCGAGCCGCATGTACATTACGCGACGTCGCCTGGCGAACCCATGCCGCCTACCGCGCTGACGAAGCACTAACCCACGTAATTCGTGCGCCGTTCACGGGAGTCAATCATCCGGGCCGCGTGTTCCTCGGGCTAGCCTTGTATGTTCGCTACGGCGGCGAACTCGGGGACGATATTTTGATCCCCTACCATCGTATGCTTGATGAGCAGGCATCCAACGACGCCGTGTCGCTGGGGGCCGGCTTGCGTCTGGCATCTACCTTAGCCGCGGATGGCAATCGTCTCACCGGCGTAGGCAGTTTGTACATCAGCGGTAATAAACTGGTTCTCGCGCTTAGCCAGAAAGGTCGCTTACTTTATAGCGATCTCGTTAGCCGTCGTTTGGACGCGTTGGCCCGTGCGGTTGGTTGTCGTGCCGAGGTCGCTCACGAGGAGCTTCGAGCAACTTAGAAACAGGCCCGTTGGAATTGCTTAGGCGCCGGAGGCCGTGCTCACGAGTGTTAGGCGCCCGCCATCGACCGCCAGCGCGAGCTCGCCACGTTTGAGTGCGAGAGCGTCCTCTCCGAATAGCTCTCTCCGCCACCCACAAAGGGCAGGGATGTCCGCCTCGCCATTGGCAAGTGCTATGCGCTCAAGGTCTTCGGCGCTGGCTATGAGTTTCTGGGCAACGTCATGGTGGTCGCTTTTCATCCTGAGTAACACTCGAAGCAACTCAACCAGTGGTCCCGCACCACGGGGCAAAGGTTTGCGTGCATGGGTCTCCGGCAGCTCGTTATCTTCAACCGCAGCCCCTCGGCTAACCGCCGCGAGGATCGCCTGGGCTTCAGGGCGCTCAGCATAGTTCTTCGGAAATGAACGCACCCGCCGGAGGTCGTCAAGATTGTGCGGCGCGTCGGCGGCAACGGCCAATAGAACCTCGTCGCGAAGCACCCGGTTACGCGGTTTGTCGCGCTGCTGGGCTTCGAGATCGCGCCACGCCGCAAGTTCTTTCAAAAGGGCAAGGAAGCGCCCACCGCGATTGCGAGTCTTGATGCGACGCCAAGCGTCGTCGGGATGTGCGGCATAGGTTTCAGGATTGGCGAGAACAGCCATCTCCTCGTCAAGCCAGCGCTCTCGCCCCGAGCCCTTCAATCGAGAGCGCAGTTTTTCGTAGACCAGGCACAAATGGGTCACATCGGACAGAGCGTAGTCGACCTGGCGTTCACTAAGGGGGCGTCGCGCCCAATCGGTAAATTGGGAAGATTTGTCGATTTTGGCTCCCGCGAGTTTGCCGGCAAGTTTCTCGTAACCGACAGAGTCGCCGAAACCGCATACCATCGCGGCAATTTGCGTATCAAAAAGTGGTGCCGGCACGATGCCACGGTCGTGGTGAAAGATTTCGAGATCCTGACGCGCAGCGTGAAACACCTTCACAATCTGCGGCGCGGCCAACAGGTCGTAAAAAGGAGTGAGATCAAGCCCTTCTGCGAGAGGGTCGATCGCCGCCGCCTCTTGCCCGGCGGCAACTTGGATTAAGCACAATCGTGACCAATACGTGCTCTCACGCATAAACTCGGTATCGACCGCGATGTAGGGTTGTCCAGCTAGACGCTCACACAATGCGGAGAGCGCGCTGGTATTCTCGATAATTAGCATCGTACGTGTCTATACACGAAGCAAGCATGGTCGCGCTATTCCCGTGCTTGACAATATTACCCGAACATGCGGTTTTCGCGCCGCCGGTCCGGGGCGGATGTTCAGGGTTTCTCCGAGTGGTCCGGGTTCTAAAGACGCTCTATCTGCCCAGCGCCGAGCCGCGAGGAACGAGCCATGCACGCATATCGAACGCACACCTGTGGCGAATTGCGCCGCCACCACGTTGACCAGATTGTCCGGCTTTCCGGATGGGTTCATCGCAAGCGCGATCATGGCAATCTGCTATTCGTCGATTTGCGGGATCACTACGGCATTACCCAATGCGTCGTGGAAACCGAAGAAGGTGCGTTCGCAACGATAGAAGGCATCCGATCGGAGAGTGTGATCACGGTAACGGGCCGCATCGTTGAACGGAGCGACGACACCGTTAACAAAGCGATCCCCACCGGTGAAGTTGAGGTGCGAATAGAGGAACTTTCGATTCAATCGGAAGCGGCCGAGCTGCCAATGCCGGTCTTTGGCGAGCAGGAGTATCCAGAAGAAATCAGGCTTCGTTACCGTTTCATCGATCTCAGGCGCGAGCAGATGCATCGCAATATCATGCTACGCGGTTCGGTAATCGCGAGCATTCGCAGGCGCATGCTTGAGCAAGGGTTCATGGAGTTCCAGACGCCGATCCTGACCGCCAGCTCACCCGAAGGCGCCCGCGATTTCCTGGTGCCGAGCCGGATCCATCCCGGCACTTTCTACGCGCTGCCGCAGGCACCTCAACAATTCAAGCAGCTTATTATGATCGCGGGCTTCGATCGCTATTTTCAGATCGCGCCGTGCTTTCGTGACGAAGATGCGCGTGCCGACCGCTCTCCCGGCGAGTTCTATCAACTCGATCTCGAGATGTCCTTCGTGACCCAAGAAGACGTTTTCAACGCGGTTGAGCCAGTCCTGCACGGCGTTTTTGAAGAATTCGCTGACCGGCCGGTTACACCCCTACCGTTTCCGCGCATTCCCTACGATGACGCGATGCTGAAATACGGGACGGACAAACCGGACCTCGGCAATCCGTTGGTGATAAGCGATGTCACCAGTGTGTTTGCGGACTCAAACTTCAAAATCTTTGCGAAGGCGGTAGCAGGTGGGGCGGTGGTTCGAGCAATTCCCGCTCCCGGCGGAGCCAGCAAGCCCCGCTCGTTCTTCGACAAGATGAACGATTGGGCGCGCGAGGAGGGGGCCGCCGGTCTCGGCTACATCATTTTCGATGGCGAGGAAGCAAAGGGGCCGATCGCCAAGCAGCTTGACGCGGAGCAGCTAACTCAGATTCAAAATGAGACGGGCGTGGGTAGTGGTGATGCCGTATTCTTTGCTACCGCCAAGGCACCGGTTGCCGCTGAATTGGCTGGCAAGGCGCGCACCCGGATTGCTGAGGAACTTGAGCTGGTCGACCACTCGCAGTTTCACTTCTGTTGGGTGATTGATTTTCCGATGTACGAGATCGACGAGACCACCGGAAAAATTGGCTTCAGCCATAATCCATTCTCGATGCCGCAGGGGGGCCTTGAGGCTCTAAAGTCAGAGGATCCGCTAACGATCAAGAGCTACCAGTACGACATCGTGTGCAACGGCGTCGAGCTATCGAGCGGTGCGATTCGGAACCATCTACCGGAGATTATGTTCAAAGCCTTCGAGATTGCGGGCTACTCGCGAGAAGATGTTGTGGCCAAGTTCTCCGGGATGCTGCACGGTTTGAGCTATGGCGCGCCACCCCATGGCGGGCTAGCCCCAGGCATAGATCGCATGGTAATGTTAATCGCGAACGAACCCAATATTCGGGAGGTCATTTTGTTTCCCATGAACCAGCGGGCGGAGGATCTGATGATGGGCGCGCCATCGGTGGCAGATGCGCATCACTTGCGCGAACTCCATTTGAAACTTGTCACGCCGGATACGCCAAAGGCGGCCGACTAGCCCATAATTACTTCGAGGACATGCCTGCTTACGCCCTGAAATTGTAACGAGCCACTGGGAGAGATCTTTAGTTTACCGCACGGCGCTCAAGAAAAATTTTCTTGCTTCTTAGAAAAAAGCGCTGTAATTCAACGCCCTCTGGGTGGTTCCTCACACCAAAAAAAAGAGGGGCGCCGAAGCGCCCCTAGTTGTAGCAGGGAGGACTACCAATGCTTACTAAGCGTTACTCGTAACAAGCGCTCACGAACAGCCGCTTGTTGAGCCGCATGTCCCGCACTTGAGGCATGTGCCGTTACGCACCAGCGTAAAGTTGCCACACTCATTGCAAGCGTCGCCCTCGTAGCCTTTCATCCGCGCTTCGCGGATGCGTACAGCCACACTGTCGCTCGCGCTGACGGTCGTTGCCGTGACAACAGCTGCCGCCGCGCCACCGTGCGCATCAAGAGCGACGGTGGCGGCCACTGCTTCGGCCGTAGCCGAAGCGGTGGTTCCTGTGGCGGCGAGGCTGTCCCCGTTCACCACATATAGGTTTGTTCGCATATACCCGTTGCCGGCGACGTCCATCATCGCCGCAAACGAGTCGCCTTCGCTGTTAGGCACTGCCTGGCCCTTGGGGCTTTCTTCTATTCCTGTGCCGAGCGCATCGTGCCGAAGGTCATCGGGTTCGACATGGGAAAGATCGTTGCGTCCGAGATACGACACCGCAAGTTCGCGAAATAGATAGTCGAGCACGGATGTCGCCATTTTTATCGCATCATTGCCCTCAACCATTCCGGCCGGCTCAAACCGCGTGAATGTATAAGCCTCGACAAACTCCTCCAAAGGAACGCCGTATTGCAGGCCCAGACTGATGGAGATCGCAAAACTATCCATCAGGCTCCGGAATGCAGACCCTTCCTTATGCATATCGATGAAGATTTCGCCGAGTTGGCCGCTTTCATACTCGCCAGTTCGTAAGTAGACCTTATGGCCTCCGACCACAGCTTTTTGGGTGTAGCCTTTGCGCCGCTGCGGTAACCGCCGCCGTACCCCGCGTTCAGCGAGTTCACGTGCCAATGCTGTGGCAAGTATTTGCGCTTTGGTCGTGGCCGGCGCCTCGTGCAGTTCCTCGATGTCGAACTCGTCGTCGTCATCAATCTTGAGCGCGGCGAGCGGTTGCGAAAGCTTCGACCCGTCGCGGTATAGCGCGATCGCCTTAAGCCCCAAACTCCATGCCAGGAGATATGCGCTCTTGCAATCCTCGACCGTCGCCTTATTCGCCATATTGATGGTCTTCGAGATGGCGCCGGAGATATAGGGTTGTGCCGCCGCCATCATGCGAATGTGGCTTTCGGTCGAAAGATATCGAGTGCCACTGCGACCACACGGTGTCGCACAATCAAAGACCGCGAGATGCTCGTCCATGAGGTGCGGTGCACCCTCTAGGGTCATGGCGCCGCAGCAATAGAGATTCGCGGCTTCAATATCGGCCTTGGAGAACCCGAGATGGCTGAGAAGATCAAAACCGGGGTCTTCTAAATCTGCCGAATCTAAGCCCAGGTTATTGACGCAAAACTCTTCGCCCAGAGTCCATTTGTTGAACGCGTATTTAATATCAAACGCGCTCTTCAGGGCTTCATCGAGTTTGCTTAGGGCGTCCTCGGTAAAGCCCCGCTCGATAAGAGCCTCGTAGTCAAGGTTTGGCGCATCTTCCAAGCTTCCGTGACCTAACGTATAGCGCGAGATATCGCGTATTTGATTGCTGTCGTAGCCGAGCCGCTCAAGCGCCTCGGGAATAGTACGGTTGATAATGCGGAAGTAGCCGCCACCGGCGAGTTTCTTAAACTTGACCACCGCGAAATCAGGCTCGATGCCGGTGGTATCGCAATCCATCACCAAGCCGATTGTTCCGGTGGGTGCGACCACGGTAGTTTGCGCGTTGCGGTATCCGTGCTTCTCCCCTCCTGCCACCGCTAGATCCCACGCGCGCGCAGCGGCTACCGTCAGCGCTGGGTCTGGGCAGGCCATAGCATCCAGCGGGACCGGGTCGACGGCCAACCCTTCATAGCCATCGCTATGGCCATACGATGCTCGGCGATGATTGCGCATCACCTGCAACATTGTGTCTCGATTTTCTTCGAACCTAGGGAAGGCGCCGAGTTCGGCAGCCATTTCCGCCGATGTTGCGTAACTGGTGCCGCACATGATCGCCGTGATCGAACCGCACATTGCACGGCCTTCGGCACTGTCGTAGGGAATTCCAGACGCCATTAGGAGTGCGCCGATGTTGGCGTAGCCCAAACCGAGCGTTCGGTACTGGTAGGACAACTCGGCGATCCGACGCGACGGGAACTGCGCCATCAGGACCGATATTTCTAGTACCAAGGTCCAGATCCGAACCCCGTGCTCAAATGCAGCTATGTCGAAACTACCATCAGGCCGACGGTAGGTCATAAGGTTTATCGACGCGAGATTACAAGCCGTATCGTCGAGGAACATGTACTCCGAGCACGGGTTGGATGCACGAATCTCGCCGCCTGCCGGGCAAGTATGCCAGTCGTTGATAGTGGTGTGATATTGAATTCCGGGATCGGCTGATGCCCATGCAGCGTAGCCAATCTGATCCCACAAATCGGCGGCTTTCACCCGTTTTGAGACCTCCCCATCGGTGCGACGGATTAACTCCCACTCGCCATCGTCGAGAACGGCGCTGACGAAATCATCGGTGACTCGCACGGAGTTGTTAGCGTTCTGACCCGCGACGGTTAAGTAAGCGTCGCCGTCCCAATCGATGTCGTAAGTTGGGAAGTCGATTTCCTCATAGCCTTGTTGCGCGAATTGAATGACCCGCTGGACGTAATTCTCAGGGATCATCGCTTGGCGCGCTTTGCGGATCGCTTTCTTTAGTTCTGGATTGTCCGAGGGTGTAAAGCGTGAGGGGCCCTCAAGCGCGTGACAAGCTCGAATTATCGCATTGAGATGCTTGTCGCAAAGTTTTGAACCGGAAACGAGCGCCGCAACCTTTTGTTCTTCAATCGTCTTCCAACTGATGAAGTCCTCGATGTCCGGGTGGTCAATGTCGACAACCACCATCTTGGCCGCGCGGCGCGTAGTCCCGCCGGATTTGATCGCACCAGCCGCCCGGTCGCCGATCTTTAGGAAACTCATCAATCCGGATGATTTGCCACCGCCGGAGAGATTCTCGCCGCTACCGCGCAGGTTCGAGAAATTCGACCCGGTCCCCGAGCCATACTTAAACAGACGGGCTTCACGCACCCAGAGGTCCATAATTCCGCCATCATTCACAAGGTCGTCGGTAACGCCCTGAATGAAGCATGCGTGCGGTTGGGGATGCTCGTACGCGCTCTCAGATCTGACCAACTCACCCGATTTGAAATCTACATAGTGGTGCCCTTGGGCCGGACCATCTATGCCATACGCCCAATGAAGACCGGTGTTGAACCACTGCGGAGAATTGGGCGCGCCCATCTGACTGGCGAGCATGAAACACATCTCGTCGTAGAACGTGCGGGCATCGGTTTCGCCGTCGAAATAGCCACCCTTCCAACCCCAATATGCCCAAGTCCCGGCGAGCCGGTTGAAAACCTGTGTCGCCGACGTTTCGCCAACGGACCGCTCGTTTTCTGGTAGTTCATTGAGCGCAGTTTGATCCGGGACACTGCGCCACAACCACGATGGGACGTCGTTTTCCTCGACCCGTTTAAGACGCGCGGGAACGCTGGCTTTGCGGAAATATTTTTGGGCCAAGATGTCACAGGCGACCTGCGACCAACTACTCGGCACCTCGATTTCACTCATCGTAAATACGATTGAGCCGTTCGGATTCCGAATTTCGCTCGCGGTGAGGCGAAACTCTATGCTTTCGTATGGTGACTGACTTGCAACCGTGAAACGACGCTCAATAC
>CAUZWH010000033.1:0-13517 GCA_963583675.1 Alphaproteobacteria bacterium | reverse complement strand
TTCACCAAATGCGCGATGCAAATGCCGGGCGGTATGGTCATGAAGTTCTCGCCTAATATGAACAGCCCAGCGTGCCGGTAATCCAGAAACACGGCGGCACCATCGACAAGTTCATGGGTGACGGCACCATGGCGACGTTCGGTACGGCAGTGCGGACTAATAGTCATGCGGCAGATGCCCGGGCTGCCATCCGGGAACTCGCTGATGCGTCAGAGGGATTGGCGGCAAAATGCATCGATGAGGGTAAGCAGGGTCTTGATGTGGGTTTTGCCGTAGCTGTTGGCCCGGGCGTGTTCGGCATGTTCGGTGATCGAACGCGGCTCGCGTTCACGGTTATTGGCGACGCCGTCAACCTCGCGGCCAAGCTCGAAAAGCATATCCGTGATGAAGGGGTGCGGGGGTTGACGACCGCCAGCTGTATCACCATTGCCAGCGAGCAGGGCTATAAATCATCGTATACCCTAGAACTCCGACAGCAGCGCCATGTCGCAGGCGTTAACGGGCCGCTTGATCTGGTTGTGCTTGCCGCGTGCCGCAAAGACGTCGCTTTCAGCCGGCACACGTCGCAAGATGGGAAAGTCGTCTACTTGTAGGGATCGGCGGCGTCACGCAAGCCATCGCCGAAAAAGTTCAACGCCAAGACAATGATGATAACCGGCACCACCGGAAACATCAGCCATGGGTAAAGCGCAACGACGTTGATGTTCTGCGCTTCGTTGAGCAGAACACCCCAGCTCGTGATCGGCGGCCGCAGACCTAGACCTAGGAACGACAATGCAGTTTCTCCGAGGATCATGGCCGGCACCGACAATGTTGCCGAGGCAATCAGGTGGCTCATGAAACTAGGCATTAGGTGGCGAAAAATCACCCGCGAGGGCTTTGCGCCGAGCAGGACCGCCGCGGTACAGAAATCCTCTTCGCGCAATGCCAAAAGCTTCGAGCGCACCGCCCGGGCCAAGCCGGTCCAGTCGAGCAGGCCGAGGATGATCGTGATTCCGAAGTAGATGAATATCGGACTCCAGTTAACTGGCAGCGCTGCCGAAAGAGCCATCCACAGGGGCAACTCCGGAAAAGAACGAAGAATCTCGATCATCCGCTGAACGATTGAGTCCAACCAGCCGCCGTAGTAGCCGGCCAGACCTCCAAACACTATCCCGAGGAGGAAGCTCACGGAGATGCCGATAAGGCCGACGGTGAGCGATATTCGAGTACCGTAAATAATGCGCGAAAGCACGTCGCGTCCGAGACGGTCGGTGCCGAGGAGAAACAGGGTGCCCCCTTCAGCCGGGCAGAAAAAGTGAAAGCGCCCCTCGACCAAACCCCAATATTTGTAATCGTCACCGACGCACATGAAGCGGATGGGCTGAACCTTTGCCCTATCGATTGTGTAGACCCAGCGCAAGTTGGTTTCGTCGAGCTCGGTTTGGTAGCCATAGACAAACGGGCCGACGAAGCCGCCTTCATGGAACATGTGCAGCGCTTGTGGCGGCGCATGGATGTGGAAGACATCGCGCGTGTGCAGATGGTAGGGCGCCAAAAATTCTGAGATCAGGATCGATAGATAGAAAAACAGCAAGATCAAACCGGAAACGACGGCAAGGTGATGGCGCCTCAGCTTCCACCACATCATGCGCCACTGCGACGCCATGAAATACTGCTCTTGTTCGGGCGTCATTGATTCGACGGTGTAGGGGTCGAAGGGTTCGCGCGAGACGTAGTGCGCGAGCGGGCTATCGGGCCGGGTTGAGTCGGTCATCGCAAAGTACCGCCGCCAAGACGGATACGCGGATCGAGAACCGCGAGCGCCAGGTCGGAAAGGAACATGCCGATCACCGTGAGCATGGCCAGCATCATCAGGAACGAACCGGCCAGATACTGGTCTTGCGATTGCAGCGCGGAAAGCAGCATCGGGCCTGTCGTTGGCAACGAAAGAACCACCGAAACGATGGCCGCGCCCGAGATAATCTGCGGCAGCAGGCTGCCGATATCAGCGATGAATGGGTTCAATGCCATGCGCAACGGATACTTCATCAGTAACCGAAACGGCGGCAGGCCTTTGGCGCGCCCGGTCACCACATATTGTTTCTGCAACTCGTCGAGAAGATTTGCGCGCAAACGTCGAATCATTCCTGCGGTTCCCGAGGTGCCAATCACCACTACTGGGATCCATAAATGTTCTAGTACCGAAACAAATTTTCCCCATGTCCAAGGCTGATCAAGATATTCCGGATCCATCAGCCCGCCGATCGAGGTGCCGAAATAGACGTTGGCGAGGTACAGCAACACCAAAGCCAACAGGAAATTCGGCGTCGCAAGGCCGAGGAATCCAATAAACGTCAACGTATGGTCGCCCCAGCTGTACTGGTGAGTCGCCGAATACACACCGATCGGGAACGAAACCAGCCAGGTAAAAATGATCGTCGTAAATGAGACCAAGAAGGTGAGCCACACGCGATCGCCGATAACGTCGCCAACCGGCAGGTTGAATTCGAACGAGTACCCCAGATCACCCTGTAGAAGACCCGAAAACCCGTTTTCCCCCGGCCAAATTCCCGCCCAGATTGCGTATTGCTCGATCATCGGTTTATCGAGCCCATACTGCTCGCGAAGGAATTCGATCTTCTCCATCGCCACCGATTCGCCTTGTGACTGCAGTTCGGCGATCTGGTTTGTAAGAAAATCTCCCGGCGGTAGCTGAATGATGACAAATACCAAGACGCTGATCGCGAACAGCGTCGGAATCATGATCATGATGCGATGGATGGTATAGGTCAGCATCTTCTTACTAGCTGCCCGAATCGAACCAAAATGTGTCGGGCCGGTAGATACCGAACTGAGCACCTGGATCCCAGTTATACACGCCATCGGCCGGAACGTTTCGTAACGTATTACGAACCACGACCGGCTGTCGAACGCCGGCAATGACGCCAATCGTAAACACCTGCTCGGCGTGGATCTCGAACATCCGTTTCCAAACACTTTGGCGCACGTCGCGGCTTTTCGCCGTCAACCAACGCTCATTGAGGGCGAGAAGTTCCTGGGCCGATGGCATGTCGGGCGCTTCGCCGAGCTGGCCGCTCGTCTCAAAGTGTTGGCCCCACTTCGGCCATTGCAGTTGCACTTGATGAGTCGGAGCGAGTTCGTCTGGGCTCATGTCCGGTGTCGGTAACCCGTTCTCAAGCCCCGACCACACCGACATCAGCGTTTCGCCTGCATAAATTCGATTGCGAAACACCTCGCGTTGCAGCGGCCGGGTATAGAGCCGGATTCCTGCTTCCAGCCAGGTTTCTCGGATCAACTCGAGGATATCGCTCTCTTCGGTCTTTTCACCCGCGGTCTCGACAATGATGTCCATCAAACGGCCGTCGGGCAGGACGCGCAGGCCATCGGCGCGGCGGCGTAGGCCAAGCTCATCGAGTAAGGCGTTCGCCTTGTTGATGTCGTAGGTGGCCCATTTGGTCCGGTATTCCTCTTTGTACAGCGGGCTCTGAGGCAGCACTGTGTTGTTGCCTTCATTTGCGAGGCCGAAATAGAGCACACGATTGACCAGCGTGCGATCGATCGCGAGCGAGAGGGCGCGCCGAAACCGGGCGTCCCGCACGAGCTTGCGCCAACTTGGATCGGTGACATTGAGATTGGGGAACAACGCAAAATGCGCGCCCTTGGCGGTTTGCCAGAGGTGCACTTTGTAGTTGTTGCGCGTCTCGTTGGCTTTTAGAAAGGTGAAATTGTTGAAGAAAAGGCTACGCGATTGTAAATCGGCTTCTCCCGAGCCTGCTTTCGCTGCGATCAGTTTTGAATCGGCCTGCACCAGCACCACGCGGTCGATATAGGGAAGCTGTCGGCCATGCTGGTCGATGCGGTGGTAATAGGGGTTGCGCTCGGCCACAAAGCGGGTCGCTGGGATCGAGGTAGTGTTGAACCAGGGCTGTAGTGTTGGCAATTCGGGATTGTCGAATTTGCGCATGCGGTCGCGGCGAAAATGAAGCGGTACCCACCCGCGTAAGCGCTCCTGGCGCACGAGTTTGACCAGCGCCTTTCTGTCTTGGTGCTTGAGGTGGAACTTCTTGAGATAGTGGGCGGGCCGATAGATGAACAACGGCGACGCCGCCGCAAGCACGGGAAGGAAAAACGGATTCGGTTTGTCCCAGCTATAACGGACGGTCCAGCGGTCGAGCACCTCGAACTTGGCGGGCACCCCATCGACCGTTAGCTCGCGGGGCGGTCCCGCCGGTGCCATCTTCTTGTGGGTGGCCATGTCCTCCCAGTAGTAGCGGAAGTCTTCGGCTGTGAAGGGATGGCCATCGGACCATTTGTGGCCCTTGCGTAAACGGAACGTGAAAATGCGGTCCTCGAAGACATCCACCGATTCGAGAATGTCGGGAACGATGTCGAATTTTTCGTTGTAGCCGACCAAGCGCGCATAGCCGTAGACCACGAGCAACCGGAGTTCGCGTGTGCGCCCGATCAGCATTCGCAGTTCGCCACCGTGCCGCCCGGCCGATTTCTTGCCCTCAAGTTTAGTAACCAAGGGCACCTCGGGGAGACGTTCGTCCACCGGAGGAAGTTTCCCCGCAGCGACCGCCTTTGTCAGGATCGGTGTTTCGACATAGGTCTGTGCAGCGGCTGGCTGGGCTGGCGCACTCGCGCAAAGTGCCGCAAGCGCGAGCATCGTCGCGCACGTTTTCACAAAAATGCCAATCAATTTTATAAGGTAGCCGCTACCTGGAGGCTCGCGACTGGATCTGCGCGAACAAAATGGTCATCGCCGATATTGACCAATTCTAACGATCCGCCATCCATTGCCGAGAAGGGCGCGGGCCAAGCGTCGGGGTCTGAGGCCTTACCTGCCATAAGCGCGGTTAGATCGAGTTGGCTTCCGGGATCGGGATTGGGCACCGCTGACAGCAGAGCCTTGGTGTAGGGATGCACTGGGTTGCGAAATAGGTGTTCGCGTCGGGCAAGTTCCACCAAACGACCGGCGCACATGACAGCGATGCGATCACAGATGTAGTCGACGACCGCGAGATTGTGCGAAATGAACAGATAGGTGAGGTTGAGTTCACTCTGCAGGTCTTTTAGCAAATTGAGAATCTGTGCTTGGATGGACACATCGAGTGCCGACACCGGTTCGTCGCAGATCAATAAATCTGGTTGTAGTGCAAGCGCGCGAGCGATGCCGATCCGCTGGCGTTGACCGCCCGAAAAACTATGCGGGTAGCGCCGTAGATATCGTATATCCAGCCCGACCAGGGTCATCAACTCACGAACACGTTCGAAGCGTTCGGCCTGGTCGCCCACATTGTGGATTACCAAGGGTTCGCTGATGATGTCGAAAACCGTCATGCGTGGATTGAGCGAGCCAAACGGATCTTGAAAAATGTACTGAACGCGGCGTCGATATTTCTGCAACTCGCGCTCACTCAGCGCGAGCACGTCGATGATCTTGCCGTGATCGTTATAGGAGACTTGGCCGCTGTCAGCTGAAATCGCCCGCATGACGATCTTGCTGGTGGTCGTCTTGCCGCAACCGGATTCGCCGACCAAGCCCAGGCATTCGCCCCGAAAAAGCTCAAAACTGACGTTGTCGACCGCAGGGGACTCGTTGCTACCGCCGCCAAATCCAAATAAGCCCGTTTTGCGTGTGCTGAATCGCTTGGTGAGATGGTCCACCTTGAGCAGCGGAACACTCGCATCGGATTCCGGCCAGGGGTTTTTTTGGAGGAGCAGTTGGCCCGCGTGAGGTTTTATTTCGCGGATGGGCACCAATCGCTCGCCCGCTTTCATGTTGAAGCGCGGCACCGCGCGCAACAACGCGTTCAAATAGGGGTGCTCCGGATTGCGGAAGATATCGTCGAGTGTTCCGCTCTCCATAACCTTGCCGTGGTACATCACCACGATTTCTTCCGCCACATTGGCGACCACGCCAAGATCGTGGGTAATCATCAGGATTGCCATCCCGAGTTCTTCTTGCAGATCCTGCATGAGCTTGAGAATTTGCGCTTGAATCGTAACGTCAAGAGCCGTGGTCGGTTCGTCAGCGACGAGGATTGCCGGTCGGCAGACCAGTGCCATCGCAATCATGGCGCGCTGGCGCAGACCGCCGGAAAGTTCGAACGGGTAGGTATCAAACGCTCTCGGCGGATCCGGGAATCCGACCAGGCGCAGCATTTCAACGACGGCTCGCTTGCCTTCCGCGCGGCTTACAGAGCTGTGCAGCAGAAATGCCTCATTGATCTGATCGCCAATCGTGTGCAGTGGCGACAACGACGTCATCGGCTCCTGGAATATGATGGAAATACGGCCGCCACGCAGTTGTCGCATCGGCTTGGAATCGCGGTTCAAATTCGCGATATCGATCGGGTCTGCCTTCGGCACAGCCGGGTCGAAGAATAAGATGCTGCCGTCGGCGATACGCCCGACCCGGGGCAGGATTCCCATGATGCACTGAGATACCACCGATTTGCCGGATCCGGATTCACCGACCAACGCAATCGTCTTACCTTCGGGAATACGAAACGACACGCCGTCGACGGCTTTGATCAAGCCTTCCGGGGCATGGAAATGAACCTTCAGGTCCTGAACCTGGAGAACGTCCGCCACTATGCACCCGATTTCGGTTGCTGGCTGGCGCCGCCGATCATGTCGAGGTTGGACAGGGTCGCCGGTCCGAGCGCGTGGCCCCGCGATTGCGCTTCAGCGATTGCGCGTCGTGCTACAGAGATGAAATCGCTCAAGGTTGAATCGAAAGCTAAACGACGGTGCACGCTTCGCAGCTTTAGCTGCAGCCACCCGCGTTGCTGATCGCGCCGCGTCGAGTAATAGCGCAGCTCGACGCTCGTCAGATCGTCCCACGCGATCGCCGACCCCAAAGGCCCGCCGGTGCGGATCCCGGCTCCGGTGAGTTCGACCCGTGTCAGTTGGCGCAAAAGGGTCCTAATGCCAAAGAAGGCAAACAACGTGGCTATCGCTCCCAGGACGTATTGAATAACCGGTATAGGTTGGGCAAACATTATCGGCATCGCCGCAAGAATCAATCCCGCCGTCGCCCGCAGGTAATCGCGTGCCAATGCCGCGACGGGATAGTGATGCCAACTCACCCCGAAAGTCCAAAAATATCACCCCCCGAACGCCAGCAAACACCGTCCTGGCGGCTCGTCGTTGCGAACAATTGTCGAAGAAACAACCACGATTCTTCGTCAAAGACGAGGTGATGCGTCATAACCCCGGTGGGTTCGGAGGGGTCGGCTCGACCCGCGCGCTTGTCTTGCAGGTGACGCACGACGCTGGCCAATGTCAGCTCGCTGCCGCGAAACGCGCGCCGGCGCGAATCAATCATGTCCACATGGACGTTGGCGATGGTGAGTTTGTGCTCGATCTCGGAGGTGCGGGCACCAAGACCGGAATAGCCCCTAAACCCGGCACCCGCGAGCTGCGTCTTGAGTTCGCAGGCAATGCGATTCCACGGCGGTACGAACACCCGCAGCGCTTTGGAACCGTATATATCCTCAATTAGTCGCAGACCTTCGCCCCACTCCTTCTCCACGTCGTTGGTGGTACGGTCGCTCGAGAACTCGGTTTTTCTCTCGCCTGTGCCCGCGTGATCTATATGGGCGTAGCCGTGAACGAGGACGAACGCGTTGTCGAGAGTATCGAACAGGTCGGCCGTCTCGGTCACGCTATTGGTGGGTATCGCCGCGAAATTGGCGGGAATTTGGTATTCGCCGCACAGCTCGACCAGTTGAACGAGCGGCGCTTCGGCCCTGCCAGCATCGTCGTCACGCAGCCACAACTCCGCTTGGCGCCCGGCCTGCTGCCAAGCGTCCAGTTCATCAGCAAGAGCCTTCCAGCAACTCATCGCGAGGATACTCTTGCGCTCGCCACCTCTTTAATAAAGTTAGCGGATTTATGGGCGCCGTCGAAATTGAGCTCAGAAATCGCCGCGGGTGCCGATTCGGCGGCTTGGTTTACTGCCACAGCCAGCGTTGCAGGCGACAGATCGTCTTCCGACACTACGTGCACGCCGCCTCTTGCGGCCCAAACATCGGCTCGCATGGTTTGTTCGGTCTCGCTATCGCCGGCAAAGGGCACGACCACAGCGCGGATACCAGCTCTTAGAACATCCATCATCGTGTTATAACCACACTGACTAATCGATAGAGCGCCGGCGGCGAGCAGCGCCGCAAAATCTGACCGCACGCGTTCGATAACGACACCGGACGATGCGATCCCCCGGAGCGTCTCGAATGCGTTTCGGGTCATATTACGTCCCGCCAATAAGCGCCAGGTGCGATCCCAATAGATCGTCGCCGACCTAGCGTCAATTGCAGCGCGCAGGACTGCTTCGCCAACTGCGCCGCCGCCTGCCGACACCACGACCTCGCCACCGTCGCTGTGGGTCCCGGCATTCGGAGCCATCTCAGTGCCTACGACATAGCCGGTGTAGTGCGTTCGATCAGTGATCCCAATCACTGCCGGCACCGATACTTCAAGCCTCACTACCCCGGGGTCGGCGTGAACCAGCAGATGATCGTAGTAACGTCCGAACCATTGCAACGCTTCGCGGACACGCGTAGGCGCCCGAGCTTGGAGAATATCACGGACTGAAGCAATCACGATCGGCGGGGTGGCCGATCCGGTCGCCGCTTCGAGCAGCGGTACGAGTTCATAGCGCATTTGGCGTCGCCCGAACGGAAACAGTTCGGTGACCACCACATCGGGCTGAAAGGTACGCCAGAAGTCGACAAGCTGGTCACGGCGCGCCGCTTTGAAGCGATCATCGATTTCTTCGCCACGTTCGTTCAGGAGACGTGCGAAGTCCTCCGATGCGTACACCGGGGGCAACTGCTGCAACACGGCACCGCCGAGTTCCAGGTCGGGGACCGGCAAACCGCCGGATACCAGCACAGTTTTGCAACCGCCTTCGGCGAGTGCCCGGCTAATCATCGCCGCGCGCATCAGGTGTCCGATGCCAAGCAGGTGTTGGACGTAAATCAGGACGCGCGGCGATTTCACGAAGGCGCCCGGTCCAAAGGCTGGTTGGCCTTAGTCAGCTTGATGTTGCCATTGTCGTCCAGTGTGAAAACCTGGGCGCATGACCAGTCCGCTCGCAGCGGAGGTTTTGACGTCATATTCCAGCCGAGGGCGAGCGATAGCACCGCGCGGATCACGCCCTTATGGGTAACCGCGGCGGTGTCGCGATGTCCGACTTCCAAGATCCAATCCTTCACCCGATCCCCGACTTGGCGCGGGCTCTCGCCATTGGTGGGCCGGAAATCCAGGCCGTTGGCCTCGTTTTTAGCCATGTCCGATCCCAGCGATGCGCGCAGATCGATGAGGCGCTCACCCTCCCAACTACCCCAATCCATTTCGATCAAACGTTGATCGTGAAGTGCGTTGGGCGCCCCGAGCAAGGCCGCGGTTTGCACAGCGCGCGTTAACGGGCTGGTGTACCAGATCATATCGGCGAATTGTTGGGCAATCCGTTTGCCGGCATGGATCTCGGCGGCGTCTTTGGCCAATGGCTGATCGGCTCGGCCCTGAATTTTACCCTGTCGGTTCCACTCCGTTTCGAAATGGCGAATCAGGACGATGCGCGCCATTAGGCGTTGAGCTCAACGGCTAGATCGATAGCCGACCGCAGAATCGCAGCGGCCGTGTCGAGATTGCGTTGCTGCTGAACGAATTCACGCGCAGCGCTGCCCAGACGCTCGCGGAGTTCGTTGTCGTCGAGAAGTTTTGCAAGTTGCGTTGCAAAAGCGGGCGCATCATCGGCGTCAGCCAGAAGGCCGGTTTGGCCATCCTGCACGACATCGACGACACCGCGCACGCGGCCGGCGACAACGGGCAGGCCGGCAGCTTGAGCTTCTAATAGCGCCATGCCGTAGGCTTCGCCGACCGCAGGCCACACGCAGACATCGGCGCTCGTCAGGGCTTTTGCCAGCGCTTCGGCGTCGAGTTCTCCGAGATAGCGAATGCGGTCCGGCAATACCGATCGGAGCGCCGCCTCAACCTCGGGTCGGGCTGTCCCATCGCCGACCACCAATAGCACCGCACTCGCTGGCTTCAGAAAGGCCAACGCATCAGCCAACTGCCGGTAGGACGCGAGCTTGTCGCCCGGCCGCATCATGGCAACCGTGATGAGCCATATTGCATCCGCTGGCAACGCTAGCGCGCCAGCCAGCTCCGCACGATTTTTGGTTCTGATTGAGGCGTCGACATCGAATGGGGTGGCATCAACAAAGGGCGGTAGAAACAGCAGACGTTGATCCCGTGAGTCGACTAGAGGGGTCACATATTCCATGTCGTAACGCGTCAGGCACAGGGTGACGGCGGCGCGCTTAAGCGCCTGGGCGACGCTTTCGTGACCGTTTGCCCAGGGACCGTTGGCCCGCTTTGGTGCAAAAGAGGGTTCTGCGACGATGTAAGGAATATTGAGCGCGTCGCAGATCGGTGGACCCAGTAAGTCTGGTGCCTTGTAGTAAAGGTGATAGGTGAACCAGGCGTCGGGCGCACGATCCGGCGATTGCCCGTAGTCACGGATAAGGCGTTCGACCTCCACCGCGGCGGCCGAACGTAGCTGGGCCTGCCGATCGCGATCTCCGATACCCTCATAGCTGCGGAAATCCGATGCTATGAACGGCGTGTGGTGCGCCAATTGGAGCGCCTTTAGGAGCTGCTGCGCCATTAGTCGATCGCCCGAAGGAACATTGTGAGTCGGCGCTTTAAGCGGCGCGTAGAAGGCGATCTGCATGCCCGATGGTCCGATTACACGCCGAACTTGCCGGCCAGCGTTGCAATCCCCTGGGCGTAGTTAAAGTTCTCGCGCACATGCGCTGCACCGGCTTTGCCCAGAGCGTTCCGGCGTGCCGGTTGGGTCATCAATCCGGCCAGCGCTTCGCTAAGTGCGCGGTCGTCGTCAGGCGCCACCAGGCAGCCGTTCACAGTGTTTTCTATCAATTCCGGGATCGCCGAGACTCGGCTCGCCAGGCAGGCCAGCGATTGCGACTGTGCCTCCATCAACACGTTGGGCAATCCATCGCGATCGCCGTCGGCTGAGATCTTGCTGGGGAGAACGAAGAGGTCGGCCGTACGATAACGCTTCAGCACATCGGACTGTGGCAGCGGACCGCACCATTCGATGCGCTGGTCGAGGCCAAGATGACGCGCACGCGACTTTAGTTGCGCCAGCAGCGGTCCACCGCCGACGTGCACAAAGCTCCAATGGATGTCCTGGGGGAGTGCCGCCAGCGCCTTGAGCAAGACGTCGTAACCCTTCTTAACCACCGCCCGGCCCACCGACAAAAGCCGCACCGGATCGCCTTTGTCGGTGCCATCACGTAGTGACCCAGATCCGGCATGGGGCGGGAAGCGTGCAGGATCGAAGCCGTGATAGACCAGTTCGACGCGCCCGGATGGCGCCAGTTCGGTGAGGTGGGCGGCGTTCGTCGCGGTACAAGTTACCGCCCAGGCGCATGACTGAAGCTTCTCCCGCTTCTCCCAATTCGCGGTCGTCCAGATGTCTTTTGCGTGTGCCGAAACCGTCCACGGGAGGCCGGTCAGCAAGCTTGAGTAGCGGGTAACCGACGCCGGTGTGTGGAGAAAGTGGGCGTGGAGGTGGGTTACACCCTCGGGTAATTCGTTGGCGAGCACCAGGGCTTGGCCGAAGCGTCGAATCCGGTTTGCCGTGCGGTCTCGACGCAGGTCTGCAAGCCAGATTGCCCGTGCGGGGACGTAACCCGGCCATCGACACACCGTGCGCCATGCGCGCCAAACGCGGCTCTTCTCGTCGTTCAAATACTCCGGCAGGTAGTTAACCGGCGCCTGGATTTCGTCGTGAATAGCGTGGGTCGCGGGATCGGTAGGATGTCTCAGCGACACGATCTCGATCGCCAGGCCGCGGCCCTCGAGTGCGCGGATCTCCTGGGAGATGAACGTTTCCGAGAGACGAGGATAGCCTTTGAGCACAAAGGCGACTTTTCCGGCCACCGGCGGCTCTCAGGCTCGATGCGGGACTACCGTCTGCGTCGGGCCTTGTTCGGCCTGCGTAATCCAAGGTTCGATCAAACGATTGACGTTCACCAGTCCCTCTAATAGGCCCGGCACAATGATATCTGAGGGCAGTTTTTGGCTTGGCAGGGCGCGCAACGCGTCGGCCATCGTGCGCGCATCAAACTTGCCGTCGTCGACCAGCATGCGCACCATGCCGAGTTCTTCGGCTCGGGATACGCGGATATATTGTTCGCGACGCGGTACCGTCCGCGGCACCATGATCGCGCGTTTATCCATCGACAGAACTTCGCAGAACGTATTGTAACCGCCCATCGAGACCACGCCGGCGGCGTTGTTCTCGAGAATCTCGAGATGCGGATCAAAGGTGATGGCTTCCACACGTTCAAGGCGGCCCGCGCGTTCCATGAAATCGGTTTGTCGCTCGGGCTGCATGAATGGCCCCAGCACCAGCAGCGCGGGATAGGGCAGTATGGCGTCAGATTCGTAGGCGCGAAGCACCCACTCGATAAGGTCTTCGCCGTCACCCCCGCCCCCGGTAGTGACCAAGATGTAGGGCCGTTTGGTGATTTCTAGCGGGTGGCCCTTGGGCACCTGCGCCGAGGCGCTGCGTGGCAAGTATCCGGTATAAGTAATTTTGCGGCGCACCGACTTCGGTAGGCCGATTTCGGTCAGTGGTTCCCAGATCTGCGGCAGGCCGTAGATCCAGATCTCGTCATAGATATCGCGCAACGCCGGGACCGCCTTTTTGCGGTGCCATTCGGGTCCCAAAGACGCCGCCTCATCGAGCACGTCGCGAAGTCCGAGAACGAGATGCGTTCCGCGTTCCTTGAGCATGTGGAGAGTTTCCTCCACCTCGCCGCGCAGGCCCAGCGGTTCCTTATCGACGATAAAAACGGCCGGGTCGAAGGCCTCCGCCGTATGTTTAATAATCGACGACCGCATGTTGAGGGTCTTTTCGATATCTATATGGAGACTAAGCGAGGTGTATTTGCCGTTTCTCAGTTTGATTACCCCCGGAATGCGAACGAAATCAACCCGCGCACGGAAGTCGAAACTGCCGATGATGGGCGATCCTGAGAGAATCAGAACGGAAAGATCCTGATACGCTTCGACCAGCGCGTGCGCGATTGTGCGGCACCGGCGGAGATGGCCGAGGCCGAAGGTATCGTGGCTGTAAATCAGGACGCGAGCGCCGTCGCCGCTGCTGTTCACTGCACGTTCCCGCCGCTTGTTATACCGCGCTGGACTATTACATAGGGTCTGGCGCGAGGAAAACACATTATCTGCGGGCAAAATCTGACGCTTAGCGTGATTGCGTTAGCGGCTGCGAGTTTACCCGGCGTCCGCCGTGGTCTAGTCTTGCGCCGCTTTCTCAAGCATTTTTGCTCGTGGACTGAAGTTCGGCGGTTAGAGGCGCATGGATGGAATCAACCGTCTATAAGTACATCATTAAGTACAGTACGCGGCAGCAGATCGTTATGGTCTCGCTCGCCTGTGTTTCGTTT
>CAUZWH010000032.1:0-14027 GCA_963583675.1 Alphaproteobacteria bacterium | reverse complement strand
ATTTCGGTGATGAACAGATTGATCGAAGTGACCGTACCCGCGAGCCCGGCGGCCTCGACATAATCGCCGATCTTGAACGGCCGGAAGGTCAGCAGCATCACACCGGCGGCGACATTGCTCAGCGTTCCCTGCAGGGCCAGGCCGATCGCCAGACCAGCCGCACCGAGCACCGCCAGCAAACTGGCGGTTTCCACGCCGAACTGGTCGAGCACGGCGACAATGGTGACCGCGATTACGACGTAGCGCGCCAAGCTGCCAAAGAAACTGGTCAGGGTCGGATCGAAGCGCGGCACCCGTCCGAGTGCGCGATGCACCAGGGCCTTGATCCGGCCGGCAATGATCCAGCCGATGATCAGGGTAACCAGCGCACCCACCACATCGAGCCCATAGGTGGTGAGGATGGTTACCACTTGCTGCCACAGCTCGACGCCGCGGCTGACCGAAATATCCATGTTCTTCCCCCAGGCCTAACCGCACAGGTGAATGATACACCCGGTTATGCTTGCGGAATTGAACATAGGTGTCGGAACGGGTCCACTCGATTCGACCCGATCGGCGCTATTTTCCCGATGCCGGACGCGGGCAAAGAAAAAGCAGCCCAAAGGCTGCTTTTTCACGACTACAAACTCTGCATTTTTTAGACGACTTTGCGCCTCCGCCTGCCGATAAATCCGAGGCCCACGAGGGTGCTCGCCAGCAGCAGTGCGGCCGGCGGTAGCGGCACGACGACAACATCCGGTGGCCAGGAATCTAGCGTGCAACTGTCGCTGCCACAGTCGGCGACATGGAGCGCGACCCGCGAATTTTATCTGCTAAGCAGGGCAGTAACCAGCGCGTCCTCGGTAGTCCCCGATGTGGTGCCAAAGACTACGGTCCAGGATTCGCCCGTGCCCATTCCGTTGTTGTTCACATTCTTGCGGTCGTAGGCGAACAGATTACCAGCCCAACCTGGCCCTGGCGGGCTTACGCCGGGAGGACTTCCGGGACTTGGGGTGATATCTGGTACGAGATTGACGCCGCCGGTACCGTTGGTCGTGCTGATCTGGCTGTTGAGGAAGATATTCAGGCCGCTCTCAAAATAGATTTCTGCGACTTCGGGTCCCGAGGTAGGATCGCTGGGGTCGGCGGCCGGTGCGAACGAGCTATTGGTGAAAACAAATGTCGCGTTGCCGCCCATACCCGCCACGGTCACGTCGAGCAAGATATTAAGGCCCGGGGAAATATCGCCTTGAAGCGCGCCGTCATCGGGCGTGTAGAGCGGATTATCGGCAGACACGACCTGAAGAAGTATCGGCGCGGCCTTCGCGGTCGACGCCGGTAGGGCAATGCAACAAGCCAAAACCGCGAGCCCGACGAACTTAACCATCTCTCTTGGTAGGGCACTCAGGAGACGTAATCTAGCTTCAGCGACCATCGTTCTTCCTCGCTCCGACACAACACAAGTTTCTTATTCCCTGCACCGCAACTCCGAACACCGCGACCTAAGTCGCTGGCGCCATTGCGTGCAATCCCTTCACTACACTCAATGGTTGATTATCCAGTGGAATTTTCTATCAAACCTTTTATATCCAACAGTAATACTAGGGTTAATCGATGTCTGTGCCGAAGGTGCAAAGGGGGTAATAATTCGATATCATAGAGCCCTTCGCATCGGACATGCCGCGTCGAGGGGAGCTAAGTCGGCCGAATTAGAGGGTATACCCGCAAACTATTCTTTTTCATTTTAGGGTTTACCAACAATCCCTTTAGGCTAAAGGGAGTACCACTAAATAGTCTGCACGATCCCTTGAATCCGATGTTCGGTGTTCCCAACCCGGGATCATGTTTCTACCGCGCAACCGATTCTTATATTTTGTATATCAAAGCAAGAATGACCCGGTAACAACACTGCCGCCACTGCTACCAAAGGGCGGCCAACAGGACTATCGAAGCGTTAAGGGCGGCTTTGGCCGCCTTTATCTTTAGCGCCTCCTGGCTATAACCGGAGTACCGCACCATTTTGGTACCGCTAACTTCTGCTCGCTTGCACACCACTTACCCCTTCGTTACAAAATTGGGACAGTCCGGCCACGCCGCGCCGATTGTGGCTGTTTCCCTTACGAGCAGAGAATAGATTGATCGCCAATCCAAATTATATCGTGCGCCCCGGGTGGGCACCCCTTCGGCTGCGTCGTTTCCAACGATGACCGCCCCGGTTTTCGAAGCGCCCGGGCCCGGTTCGTGGCTGCTCGATGATGTGCATTTCTCGCGGCCGGCGTCGCGTTATCTGGTCAGCGTGTTCCCGCTGGCGATGCCGGTTGGTTTCCGCGCCGGCACTAAGCATTACGGTCTGCTGCTCGACTACATCGCGATCGCCTTCGTCGGCAATTTCTTCTACTCGCAACCGCGTCCGGTCGGCGCGCCACCCGGCGCCAAAGGGCCACCACCCAAACTCATCTTCCAGATTCTCACCCGCCTCCACCCCGAGATGCGCCGGCGCGTAAAACGCAGTGCCGAAGTGTTCGAAAAAAAGATCTGGCGCGAGGATCTGGCATGGTGGAACGACGAACTCAAACCGCAATCGCTAGCGCACGCACGGGCACTGCAGGCGGTCGATCTTGAGGGGCTCACCGCCGACGCGCTGCTCGCCCACCTCAATGCGTGCCGCGAGTTCGTTCTCTTCGCGGTCACCAACCACCATCGGCTCAACCCCTGCAACATGGTCCCGCTAGGCGATTTTCTCAGTCACGCCCAGGCCTGGACCGGCCTCGCCACCAGCGACCTCTTGCAGCTCATGCAGGGCGCGTCACCCCATTCGGGCGGCGCCACGGCCGAACTCGATGCCCTGACAACCGCGTTGCGCAGCGATGCCGACGCCCTGGCGGTGCTGCGCTCCGACCGCGAAGCGGCTGAAATCCTCGATCACCTGCGCGCCGATGGCGGCGCGGTTGGCGATGCCGCGCGCACCTACATCGATCTGATCGGCTACCGCATCATGTCGGGCTACGACGTCGCCGATCTCTATACCCTGGAGGCGCCGGGGTCGTTGATCACGGTCATACGCACCGCCGTCGACGCCGAGGTCCGCGCTTCTACCGACGTTGATGTGAGCGCCAAACTCGCCGCCGCGCGCGACGCCGTGCCTGAACCTCACCGCGCCGAGTTCGACGAACTCTATACCGAGGCCCGCGCGACCTACCATTTGCGCGACGAAAAGATCATGTGCGGCGATGCGCTCGCCACCGGGCTCACGCGGCGCGCGCTACAGGCCATCGGGCGCCTACTCGCCGAGACCGGCAAGCTCGACGACCCCACCCACATCTTCGACGCCACCCACGAGGAGATCGTCGGCCTGCTTGAAAGCGGCGACGGTCCACCGGCCGCTGAGTTTGCCGAGCGCACTGGCCAGCGGGCCGCGGCTGAGGTCGCCGGCGCGCCGCCCTTGCTGGGGCCACCACCGTCACCACCGCCACCGGCCAATTGGTTCCCGGCCAAGTCGCGGCGCATGCAAGAGGGCATGGACACCGTGCTGATGCATATGTTTCGCCACGACGACCGGCCGGCCGAGGGCAAGATGCTGCATGGGCTCAGCGCCAGCCCGGGCAGCTACGAAGGCACCGCCCGGGTAGTGACCGGGCCGGACGATTTCCAGCGAGTCGAGCCCGGCGACGTGCTGGTCGCCAAAACCACCGCCCCCGCCTACAACGTGCTGCTGCCGATGCTCGGCGCCGTGGTCACCGCGCGCGGCGGCGTGTTGTCGCATGCGGCGGTGGTGGCGCGTGAATACGGCCTGCCCGCGGTGGTCGGCTGCGGCGAAGCGATGACCGAAATCGCCGATGGCACGCGGGTTCGCGTCGATGGCGATGCGGGAGCGGTTTGGATCGAGGCCTAGCGATCCTCCGGCAGATCCTACCTCTGAACGAGGCGACCGATGCCAGCGCCTGCGGCGGCAAGGCGGTGCAACTGGGCGCCGCGCTGCGTGCTGGGCTACCGGTGCCGCCCGGCCTCGTAATCACCGCGTCCATGACGGCGCGCATCGCCACTGGCGATCGCAAGCCGATCTCGGCGCTGAAAGACGCCTATCAGGCAAGTTTCGACGGCCCCATCGCCGTACGCTCATCCGCCACCGACGAGGATTCGGCCGATGCCAGCTTCGCCGGCCAGCACCAGACCCTGCTCAATGTGCGCACCTTCGAAATGACCCACGATGCCGTCATCGCGGTATGGCAATCGGCGCAAAGCGAGGCAGCGCTGGCCTATCGCCGCCAACTCGGCGTGACCGGGGATCCCGCATGCGCGGTGGTGCTGCAAACCCTGGTCGAGCCCGATTGTGCCGGCGTGCTGTTCACCATCGATCCGATGTCGGGCGAGGACCTGCGGGTGGTGGAAGCAGCCTGGGGGTTCGGTGAAGCCGTGGTGTCGGGCCTGGTGACGCCGGATCACGTGCGCATGGACCGCACCGGCACGGTGGTATCGAGCCAGACCGGCGCCAAAGAATACGCGCTGCGGCTGGCTGCGGCGGGAGGCCTCGAAGAACGCGAGATAGAAACGGCGCTGGTCGGCCAGCTTTGTCTCGACGCCGTGCAGTTGCAACGCCTCAACGATCTCGCCGCCACCGCCGAGACCGTATATGGCCCAACGTTTGGAGCTGGCCTTGACATCGAATGGGCGTTTGGCGGCGATACGCTGTACCTGCTGCAAGCGCGACCAATCACCACAGGACCGGCATGACCGAAACCAGCGCCGGAGAACCGCCGGCTGACCCAACCAAGGGGCCGGTCGAGCCCATCGATCAGCGCACCCTGATGCGGCTATTCATCTCGGCCACCCTGGCTTCCAGCCTGCTGCCGCTGAACTCAACCATGATCGCGGTCGCGCTGCCCGAGATCGGGCTCGAGTTCGGCGCCGCACCGGCCGACCTCACCCAGGCCCTGGTCGTGGTCTATCTGCTGGCGGGAATCGTCGCCCAGAGCCCGGCCGGAAAAATCGGCGATATGTGGGGCCACGCGCGAACCCTGGTGCTGGGGCGATGGATGTTTGCCGGCGCCGCGGTGCTGGGCGTGGTATCACCGTTCCTGTTTGGCCTGTCGGTCTCGCGGATCTTGATGGCGGTCGGCGGCGCGCTGATGATCCCGGCGACGATGGCGCTGTTGCGTATATATATAAGTGTCGAGCGGCGTTCGCGCTTGTTTGGGTTCTTCGGCTCGGCGATGGCCAGCGCAGCGGCACTCGGCCCGCTGATCGGCGGCGTCTTGACCGAGCATTTCGGCTGGGCCTCGGTGTTCCTGGCCAACATCCCGATCCTGGCGCTGTCGATTGTGCTGCAGCCTCGCGGTCTACCGGATACCCGCGCAGTTAACGCAACCGACTCGGGCGGCAAAGGTGTTAAGTCCGGCCTGCGCCAGTTCGATTGGCTCGGCAGCGTGCTGCTCGGCGTCGGCCTGGTGGCGCTGGTCACCGTCGTCCGGACCCCAGGTAGCGCCGCGCTCATCCTGGGTACGGTCGGCGCCGTGTCACTCGCGGGCTTCGTCTTCTGGGAGTTGCGGGTGCCGCTGCCGGTGGTCGATCTCACGCTGTTTCGCCGGGCGACGTTTAGCGCCGGTGCGATCATGATCGCGCTGCAAAATGTCGCGATGTACGCAACTCTGTTTCAGATGCCGTTTTATCTCGCGGTTCTGATCGACGCGGGCCCGTCCGAAATCGGCATCGCGCTGTTGGCGATGAGCGGCGGCATGGTGCTGTTCGCCCCGGTCGGCGGCATGTTGTCCGAACGGATCGGCGTGCGGCTTACGGTGTTGGGGGGCGCGGCCATTTCAGTGCTCGGCATCGGGTCGCTGATCGCCACCTTCGGCATGCCGTCGCTGGCGATTGTTACCGCTTGTCTGTTGGTGTTTGGCTGTGGTTTCGGCCTGTCGCACGGTCCCATCCAAGCCGCCGCGCTTTCGTCAATCCCGCCACAGCATAGCGGTATGGCCTCGGGCGTGATCGCGACGCTGCGTTATGTCGGCGGCGTGGTCGGCATCGCCGCGCTCGGCCTGCTCCTGGCGAGCGACCCCGCGAGCGCCGACCTCACCATTCACCGCCGCGCCTTCACGCTCTATGTCGGAAGCCTGGTACTGACGCTGGTTTTGGCGCTGGCAATGCCGCGCTTTCTACGCGACGTCGAGGTCAAATAGCGCGCAGCCTGCTTAGGCGCGCTTCACCCAGCACTCGATCTGCCACTCGACGGCGCCGGCAGTATCGCGCTTGTCATAATTAACGCGCGATTTCTTGAGTTTGGCGCGAGCGACGCTGGCGAGGCCTTCGCGGAGCTCGGTGGGCAGGTCGTCGATGTCGAGATTGAGGCGGACCGGTGTGAGAGGCGTACGCGCGGCCGGCTTTTTGGATTTAGACGCGGACTTCTTGGTGGATCCGCCCTCATCGTTCCCCCAAATCGCATCCCAGCCACTGCGATATTCGGGCGTCTTCACATTGGAGAAATAGCCGTAGTGAACTTCCTTGGAACCGCCAATCGATTCGCGGGCTGATTTTTCACCACCGCCACCGTCGGACTTGCTCTTATCCGGCGTGCTCTTGTCGGGCGTGCTCTTATCAGACGAGGCGGGCGTGCTCTTGTCGGACGCGTCGGACGTGCTTTTGGTATCGGACGCACTCTTGTCCACTTTGCTTTTTGCCGCGCTGCTACTGTCGGCTTTGGCTGATTTGGTTTTTGATTGGTTTTTTGTATCGCTCATCGCGCTTTTCTGGGTTGGCTGATGGATGGGGGTCGCAACGGACGGGATACACAAAGGCGGCGCGCAGTTCAAGAAGCTTGTTGCGCCAAAAAGCGTCGACAGGTGTGTCGCGGGCTTGGCGCTTATTAATGGCGCCAGGTCTGAATCGGCTGGGGATGCTTGTAAGAGGTGCCGAAGGAAGCGCTCAGCCTGGCCTTACTGACTTGTGGCTGGAACGGACCCCGTCCGGCCGCGCGGACGGGCCAACCCAAGTCCGGCGAGCGCAAGTACCAACGCGGCCCACACCCATGCTGACGGCACTTCGCCGAAAATCGCCATACCCCAGAACACGCCGGACAGTGTGACGACGTAGGAGATTTGGCTGGCAAATACCGCGCCCGCGTGGCGGATCAGATATAGCAGCGAGGCGTAGGCGACGAGGTGGAGCAACGAAGCGCCAAGCAGCGCCACCTCGTGCGGTGCGCCGGTGCGGAAGAACGCGATGGGGATACCGGCGACGAGAATGGCCGGCGTAATCATAATCAGCGTCGCCAGGCTCATGCCGAGAAGCAGGGTCAGCGGGCTGTCTTCCACCGGCATCGCTGTTGCCGCATAGACGTCTTCGCCGGCGTAGGACAACGCGACCACCACGAACACCGCGATCCATACCGCGATCGCCGGATCAGGCAGCGCGGTTTCCGGCAACACCAGCACAGCGATCGCCGACAACCCCAGCAGGACACCGAAAAGCCGCACCGGATCCCATTCCTCCATGCGAACAATGAGCGCGAGGGCGAAGGTCATCAATGGCGCCAACGAGAACACGATGGCGATGATCCCGGCCGGCACATGCGGCGCCGCCCAATAAGACATGGCGTTGGGAAAGGTGGTGCCGAGCAGGCCGGCGATGCAATAGAACATGAGGTGGCGTCGCGAGAGTGGGAGCCGCCCGCGCACCAGCGCCAGCCGTGCCGCCAGCACCACCGTGAGTATGACGACCTGCCAGAACAGCAAAGTGAGCGGATGATCGCCGCCGCTGGTCGCCAGCTTGGTAAAGCTGATCGCCGCGCCCCACCCGAGGCCGGATAATATCAATAAAACGAGCAGCCGGACGCGCTCGCGCGGCGCGCGGACCTCTGGCGGGGGCGGCCCGAGTGGCGTGACGGATGGTGGGGAGGTGGGTTGTCCGGAACTGGCCATCGGCTTCGTTTCCGCCGCCGGGTCGGGCGGCAGGTCGTGCGTGGCCCTGAAGCGAGTGCCAGTCGCTACGCCGCAGGGGACCGCAGTCGGGCTACGCTGTCAATGGACTTGAGAATCGTCGGACGCGCTTAGGTGGGGTTGCCAGCACCACCATCAGGACGCGGCGTGTCATTTACTGGGCGCCTTGGGTCGCCGGTCCAGTCGAACCGGCAACGCCGACGTTAACGCCGCGGGCTTTGGCGCGAACAAAACGCGCAGATCGAGCGACGCCGGATCGAACCCGCTACAACCGGCGACTAGAACAGCCATTAACAAGGCAAACGTGCGCAACATCGCACAAACATGACCTCGAACCACCACAGAGCACAAGTGCGTGTCGGCGCGTCGGATGGCCGTTCGCACAACGTGTTCGAACTCGGCAGATCCCAACGGGCGCCACTCGGGCGCTCTGGTCATCTTGGAAGTATGGTCGGGCTCAAAATCAGGCTCTCTTGAAGCGTCAGAGTGGGAGATCTGTCCGGTCCTCGATTGACGGACAGCCACAACGCGATCCCGTTTTCAATATTTGTTGCATCTGGCGACTTACTCTCGGCAAACGCTGCGTCCAACCGAGCCTTTGCCCAGCAAAGGTTATGGGTGTGTTAGACGTCGCTATTGCGCTGGGTACGGTTCGTTAGCCAGACCAGAAATACGCCTGCGACGAGACCGAACAAATGGCTCTCAAAGGAGACATAGCTCCGCAGCGGCAAAACGCCCCAGATTAAGCCGCCGTAGGTTATGACCGTCACGAAGGCGATCACGATCGCAATCGGGCTGCGCTCGATGAACGCACGCGCCAGGATTGCGCCGAAATAGCCGAACACGACCCCGCTTGCGCCTACGTGGTGCGCATCACGCGCGAAGAGCCACACCAAAACACCCGAAACCACGGCGATGCCCAACGTGATTTCCCAAAAGTTTTTTCTTCCCCCAGCCAAGGTGAGGCTGCCGAGGATCACCATGGGGACTGTGTTTGATATCGTATGCCAGAGCCCGCCATGAATCAGCGGAGCAATGGGTATACCAACCAACCCGCTGAGGGTCCGAGGTTCGATTCCCAGCGATACCAGGCTGTGCCCGGTAAACAAGTTAACAACTTCGACCGCCCAAATCGCACCGATGACGATAAGCACCGGTTGCAATTTTTCGGCAATGGCATTCATTGGTCAGGCGCGCTTTACCGCAGCCGAAGTCCCAACAATCTCAGATGCTGCGCCGCGCCTACGCTCAGCCACCGGCGCTACCGCGACCCGTTGCTCGCGCCCCGAAACCACCGCGGGCCACGGTACGCGTACGCGCTGCCGGCCGAGTGGCCTTTGATTTAGCAACCGAAGTTCGGCCGTTGGCTGAAACCGAGCCGAGCCGCGCGTTGTTTGCCGTGCGGTAGCCGTTGGGATCAGAGGTCGTCCGATACAGCGGTTGGCTAGAGACGAACGACGATCTGCCGCGCGGCGCCAGCATGTACCCCAACATGAATGGGAGCCAGACCGATGATCCGCCCGAGTTGTGTTGGTAGCACCGGTCGCGACCGAAATCGGAGTAGCAATCGTTGGACCGGGCGTAGCGCGGGGCGACGTCTGCGTGGAGTTTCTGGGCCTTCGCGAATTCATCGCGGCAAACGCTTTCCTCGCGTTCACCGCTGGCGATACAGGCTTCGACCGAATCGAACGCCAACGCCTGCTCTTCGTCTTCACCGCCGCCCGCTACTAGAAGATAGATTATGAAAGCGGCGATGAGCGCGATAATAGCCGTTTTGGTCGTGGTGCTTACTTGCATTTTCTTGGCCCTGTCTCACGTGGTCATGCTGGCAGCGTTCAAAATCCCAACCACCATCGAGCAGGTGCCGAGCCAGGTCCCCGCTGCAATCTCATTGGCCTCGATCCGTTCCGAGATACGCGGCATCGGCAAGCGAATGAGTTGGTAAACCAGTAGCTGGACAATCAGGGCAACGAGCCCCCAAAGCACCATTTCGAGCAACGTGACGGAATGGATCATCGTACTTGCTAACGGTAGCGCAAACCCGATCAAGCTACCGGAAAAAGCTACCGCCGCCGCCGTCGATTTCTCTTTGATAAGTGCGAGTTCGTTGTGACGGGTCACCCGCGTGTAAACCAGAATGAAAACAATTGTCAGCGCGACAGCAACCAGGAAAAAAATCAGGAATTCGGAAAGGTTCGCTAAGAAGCCACTTAATTGCTCATCCATTCTTCTCTCCATTCCTGTCCGTGTTGTGCAATCTTATAGTACGCGTAACGTCGAAAATTCGAGATCGACACCGACCATCAATTCGACGGTTTCTTGGCCCTCATACGACTCGACAGAAACCAAGAGGTATTCGTTCTTCTTGCCGGCGTCGAGGTTGCGGCCAAACAGCATGACGCGGTGAAAAACGTCGCTATGATCATCAGACTCTGGGTCCTCGTAGACGGATTCGGTGAATTCTGCTGGGTCGGTATGTCCCTCGGTCGTGTCGAACCAAATCCGTCCGAACTCGGTACCATCGTCAAGATGGAATGTCGTCGCACCGAGTTTGCCGCCCTTCCCTGTCCACTGCGCCCACCCTCCCTCGCCCTCGGGATAGTAACTCTTGAACGGTACGTACAGCGTCATTTCCTGGACGTGGTGGTCTTCCATCCCGCCAACCGTCAGCACCTGGATCATCTTGTCATCGGCCGTGTAGTAGCGGTGGGCGTACGTCGCGTCACCCAACTCGACATAGCCTTGAGCCGCGATTAGAAGCGTTTCTTCGGGCAGTTCGACGTGCAAATCAGCGGCATGCATGCGCAGCGGTAACGTATCGATATCCACAACTGCACCAATTCGAAGACCTAGCGGCGTCGGGAAATCATCATCTTCCTCCGACTTAGAAAACTTGGCCTTGAGTTCCCGGGTGCCGCTCTTAATTAGCGATTTCATTGCTCCGCCGAACATCTTGGCTCCTTTGATCTCGTTATCGGGATAGCGTCATGCCCCGTTACCGCGTTCTAAACCAGCCCAGTCAATCTGCGTCGGCTCGATGCGTTGCGCGGCCATGAAGTAGACGATCATGCCAGAATCGACAGGTTGGTCAGCTCGTGCATTCAACACCAGGTCGTCGCCGAGGGCGCTTTTTGCGACACCAAACAGCGTTGCGTCATGTTTGTTTTTCAGTTCTAGGAATAGCGCGCCATAGTCGACAGCGTGCGCATCCTCCGGAACCTGTAAGCTATATTGTGTTGGTCCTTCGAGAGCCGATAATAATTGGCGCTGTACGCGGCTCGATCCCGGATCCTGCGCTGAACGGACCATGAGTTCGATCGACAGTGACACGTTGCATTCCGCATGCGGGCAATGTGCTTTGAGAAGATCAGCAAAGCTATGCTGATCAAAATAGGCAACGATATGGGCTTCGTTTGTGATCACGGCGGCACCAAGGGCTGCGGCCAGGGTCTCATCGTCACTATGACCTAGTGCGATGATGTTCTTTGCGTCGGCGACAGCGGCGCGCCTGAGCACATCTGGATCGTTCAACGCTGGGCCGCGTACGAAATGGGCCCGGCCTGGAAGCGGGTTTTCAATGTTTTGCGCCGTGCAAAGGACGATCTCAAGCTCCTCGCTACCCTGCCCACCACGAATGTGATCGACCATGCGCTCGGTGCGCGAACCATGCCAGCCGAGAATGACGATATGCCCGGCCAGGTTTTCGTAGCTCGCGAGTCCACGCATACTCTTTCTCCACCTATCAGAGGCGAGTTGAACGACTTTGGCGATAATCGTCGTAAAAAGAGCGATTCCACCGGGCATGATCCACAGGATTGTAATCGCCCGTCCCACCGCGGTTGCGGGCGAATAGTCGCCATAACCCACGGTTGTCGCCGTCGTCGCGTAAAAATACCAGAATATGTCCACGCCAGCGATTTCCTCGCTCGCGGCGGCTATCAACGCCCATGACGTGGTAAAGTGAAGCAGACTGATGGTGAGGACGGTATCCCAACTCAGCGCCGATACGCGGGTGTAGAGGCGCTTTGCGATCCTCGCGATGATTATCGGCATCTGTGCTTTGGGCCCCCACATCGGTCTCCTTTAGACTGGTAAACATCAGACTACTTAACCGCCCTGTCGGGCAACCCTGGCATCCCTACCAGACAACCCGTTATCGATTTACCCTTGTAATACTTTATACATGTAATATCTTACATGTAAAAGTCGAGCAAAGGATAGTTCGTGTGTCAAAAAACTCATCCTACTACCAGTCGCGATACCGCACCCGTCTGCGAGATAAGGGATACATCAAACGCGAGGTCTGGATTCCGCCGGTCCACACGAAGATCCTAAAGGACTGCGAAACCGCACTCCGTGCCGGCGTTTTACCGATCATTCCAAAGCAAGCAATGGAGAGAACTATGAGCAAAGACGGGAATTGGACCACAGAGACGCTCTTCGAGGCGCTCTCAAGCTGTGAGCCGGTTCGGGAAGGTCAAATCGAGGTCGAATTGATAGAGGGTACGGATCCTGGAATTCTCCTCATAATGAATGACTTCGGGGACCTTCCCATCTTGATGAGCGTCAGCGGCAGCCAGATCCTCGTGGATACGCTGTTGTGGCCGGTCGACGAAGTGGCGAATCCAGCAGCGTTCAACGAACTGCTCCTGCAGACTCACAAGATCCTCCCGCTGTCGACATTCGGTATCGGACAAGGACCCGACGGTAGGGATTATTACGAAATGTTCGGCGCACTGAGCTCTGGATCGATTCTAGAGTCGGTCATCTTCGAGATCGAGACCCTAGCCGATAACGCAATGCAGGCCGCTGTGGCGTACCAAACCGATCTCAGGAACGTCGCCTAACGCCGGCCCCCAACCGTCAACGAGCACGACTTACCAAATTCGATAAAGGAGTACGCAGCATGAGTATCTGGGAAAAGGTTGCGACGGCGGTCCGTGGCGGCGTCAGCGAAGCCGGCGAAGCCATCGTCGATCACCAGGCTTTGAGAATCCTTGATCAGGAAATCCGCGATGCCGATAACGAACTCAGCAAGTCGAAGGACGCGCTCACCGATATCATCGCGAAACGCAAGCTAGCCGACAAAAAGGTCGAAAGCCTCAAATCGTCGCTCGCCGAATATGAAGGATATGCGATGCAAGCGCTCGACAAAGGTGACGAAACGCTCGCCAATGAAGTCGCGGAGAAAATCGCTGGCATCGAATCCGAACTGGCGGGCGAAGAGGGCTTAGCGAAATCGTTTGCAGATAGCGAGACTCAGTTGCGCCGGGCTGTTTCGCAAACCGAAGCAAATCTTAAGCGACTTAAGCATCAGGTCGATACGGTCAGGGCGACCGAAAAAGTGCAAAGAGCCCAAGCTGCCGTCGCCTCCCGCCATTCGGGTGCCGGATCGAGCATGCGCAGTGCGGTTGATAGCTTGGAGAGGCTCAAGGTCAAGCAGGCCGAACGAGCCGCCAAATTCGAGGCAGCTAGCGAGCTTGCGTCGTCGACCGAGGAGATGTCCCTCGACGCAAAATTAAAGGCAGCCGGTATCGTTGACGGCGGCGCAAGCGGTGGCGATGTATTAGCGCGGCTTAGAGCGAAGCGTGGCGGCTAAGCGGCTGAATCCTCAGCCAGCAACGCGCTTCCTGATTAACGTAGAAGCGCAGTGACCTGCTCATGCAACGCATTCCCAGTGTGCCGCGACCACAGCTGGAAGAAACAGCCCTGGCGCACGGCTACGAGTATCATAGCGGGATCGGCGTTCCTTATTGGGACGAGACTGCCTATTACTGTTTCACCCTCAAACAGGTCGAGAAAGACATAGAAGACGCTGCCAATGAGATAGAGGCGATGTGCTACGAGTTGCTGGAACGTGCCGTCTCCGACGAAGCGATCTACCAGCGTATTGCCATTCCCGAAACACATTGGGACTACATTTCCGAAAGCTGGCGTACCCGCGAGAAAGATCTCTACGGTCGCATGGATTTCTCCTATGACGGGACCGGAAAACCCAAATTACTCGAATACAACGCCGACACACCGACCACCTTATATGAAGCCGCAATTTTCCAGTGGGTGTGGCTCGAACAGGCGGTGGCGGCCAAACTCGTTCCGCATGGCTGCGACCAGTTC
>CAUZWH010000031.1:0-14555 GCA_963583675.1 Alphaproteobacteria bacterium | reverse complement strand
AGCCGCCCCGGCAACGGCACAAAGGCGGGCAAAATTGACGTGAGCACACAGGTCGGCAGTCCCGGGTTGCTCAAAAACCGGATGGCCGGCATGCCGTCGGACGCCCTGCAGCGTTTCGTGTGGCCCACTCTCGGTGTACCCATAATCAACAAACAGTGCCGCTCCCCCACGCGCGACGCAGCGCTCAGTTATGTGGGAAACCAACGCTTCGGCTGCGGGGCACAGTTCGACCACGGCGCCAATCGGCGTTCCGGCAAAGGTGTCGGGAATAGCATACGGACTCTCTGCTGGCTCGGGTGAGAGCACGAGACGAAAAGTATCCGATCCCGGAGTGATATCGACCAGACGCTCGTGCCAACCGGTTGTCATGCGTTGATACTGATGAATCGGAAGTGCATCGAGAAGCTCATTAGCAATCAGCAGAATGGGGCCGTCCGGTACCTCCGGAAACTCATGGTGCCAATGCGGTCCGGATCCCGGTCGGGTGTCAACCAACGCACGTTCTTGTAGTGCCCGCAGCGTTGGACTGACATCCACGAGGTGGAGATGGACGGCTTCGTGGAATCCCAGTTGGGCTTGGGATGCCCGCCAGGCATCGGCCATCAGAGTTCCACGTCCAGGTCCTATTTCGACCAAATTGACTATCGCCGGGCGGTCCATCTGTAACCAGAGGTCGGCACACCAAAGCCCGATTAGCTCGCCGAACATCTGGCTGACCTCGGGGGCGGTAATGAAATCACCTTCAAGGCCAAACGGGTCACGCGTGGTATAATAACCATGTGATTGGTTGACGAGTGCTTCGCACATGTATTGGGCGACGCTGATCGGGCCGCTGTCGCGAATGGTGGCGGTTAGATGATCGGTAAGTGAGGCGCCGCCGTTGTCAGTTGGACCCATTTCTACGCGTCCGAGCGTTTTGCCCGCCCAACCAGATAGAGACCAAGCGCAAACAACGGGACCGATAGCAATTGCCCCATTGTCGTAGCACCCACTATGAATCCAAGATGCGCATCCGGCTCGCGGAAGAATTCGACCAAGGCACGTGCCAAGGCATATCCCCCACAAAATATTCCGGTCAGGACGCCGGGTCGTTCGCGAATGCTTGCGCGTCTACTAGCGACAAACATCAAAACAAATAGCAGCAGGCCTTCCAACGCCGCCTCGTATAACTGGCTCGGGTGTCGCGGCAAGGGTCCGCCAGCCGGGAATACCATGGCCCAGGATGCGTCGCTCGCCCGGCCAAACAGCTCACCGTTGATGAAATTGGCGATACGCCCAAAGAACAGGCCGATCGGCACGGCAGTGGCGATCGCGTCGGATAGGCGCAGAAGCGACAGTCGGTGCCTGCGCGCGTACACGATGAGCGCGACGACAACCCCTAGTAATCCACCGTGAAATGACATGCCCCCATGCCACACGAGCAGAATCTCGACCGGGTGCGCCGCGAAATAGCTGGCTTGATAGAACAGCGCATAGCCGAGCCGCCCGCCGAGGACCACTGCGAGCGTCGTCCAAACCAGGAAATCGTCGACCCGCTCTACCGAGAGTTTTGCTTCTGGGAAGGCCGCGTAGTACCGAACGTAGCGCCACCCGAGAATCAGTCCGGCGATATAGGCGAGGGCGTACCAACGTATATCCAACCGCACGATACCGAGATCGAGAGAAAGGAGAACGGGGTCGATGGCGGGGAAAGCGATCGCCGGAAGAGTCGCAATCAACATCAGTCCAAACCGTCCGGGGCAGCTCGAAGCCCGGATTGATCATGGTCGGTTGAGCCAACGTTGTTATAGGCGTGGCACACCGCTACGACAACTGTAGCGTCCTTGCACGATCGCGCGAAACACCTCAGATTATGGGAACACAAGGAGAGATAAGAAACCGAAATGCAGACAGACAACCGCCTGTTCGACGACTTGGCGCGACTTGCGACTAATGCAATCGGATCGTTGCAAACCGCTCGCGATGAAGCGAGCAACCGTATTAAGCAACAGTTTGAACGCATCGTTGAATCAATGGATCTCGTTTCGCGAGAAGAGTTTGATACGGTCAAAGCGATGGCCCAGAAGGCTCGTCTTGAGAATGACAAACTCGCCAAACGCATGGCCGAGTTGGAGGCGATGTTGGGTTTGACCGGCAAATCATCGCCCAAAACGTCGGCTGCGAAGAAAGCGTCCCCGAAAACGACCAAATCGAAGCCCGCTGGGACCCGCACTGTGAAGGCCGATTCAAAAACCCGCACGGACACGTCGACCTCGACCCGGCGCTCGAAGCGATAGCTTCCATTCGTTGAGCTGTGCGAAGGCCAAGCCCCTTTGAAGGGGCTTGCGCGCTCGTCTCTGTTCTGGCACCCTCCACTACTCCTAGTATCCGCTTCGGTATTTTTTACAACATTTTGTGATTTTCCGCGTTTTGGCCCGAATAACGCGTATTTGCCAAAATTTGCACATTGACCGCCTCTCCGGGAGCGCGCGCTAGGGGTATGCCCATGAGCCCATCGCTTACCCTCGACAGTATCGAGGACAATCCGCTCGATGCGATCGAAGAGCTGATCGCATTTAATGAGTGGCCCTTTGATCGCAACCAGACCGATGAACTGACGGTGTGGATAGGCGGCGGGTGGTGTACCTACCAATTGTGGTTCCTATGGCGATCCGATCCCGACGTGCTTTACGTCTCGTGCACGTTCGACGTCAAAGTGGCCAAGCCGAAGCGGGCCGATGTCCACACTCTTTTGACGCTTATCAACGAGCGTACCTGGCTGGGCCACTTCGCGCTGTCACCGGATGACGACGTGGTTACATTTCGCCATGCGCAACTGATCAACATCGTTCAGACAGCCGACAACGCACCTTGGGAAGCATTAATTGAGATCGCACTGAGTGAATGCGAACGCTATTTTCCAGCGTTTCAATTCGTTCTCTGGGGCGGTAAATCACCGCCGCAGGCGATTAGCGCAGCGCTGTTGGAAACTCAAGGCGAGGCATGAGCACGACGCTCCTGCTAGTCGGCGGCGGAAAAATGGGCGGTGCGCTACTCGACGGTTGGCTCGATCAGGGCGTCAATTCAAGCGATATTTTTGTCATCGAGCCGGACGATGAGGCACGCGAACGCTTGCGTACGAAAGGGGTTCGCGCGGGCACGGAGCTCGCGGAAATGCCCTCTGATTTCAGCGCAAGCGTCACGGTTTTTGCGGTAAAACCCCAGGCCATGGACGAAGTTGTCCCAGCCTACGCAGTCCTCAAGAATCGTACAAATTTTTTTCTTTCCATCGCTGCAGGAAAACCCACGGCCTATTTCGAAGCTGCCCTCGGAGATGATGCGGCAATCGTCAGAACGATGCCTAATACGCCGGCAGCGGTGGGCCGAGGGATTACTGTATTGTTCGCAAACCCGCGCGTCGACGATGACGCCAAAGCGATTGCCGAGCAGTTGCTCTCCGCGGTTGGTGCCACCGCCTGGGTTAACGATGAGGGGCTCATGGATGCCGTCACCGCGGTCTCAGGCAGCGGCCCGGCCTACATTTTTTACCTTATCGAATGTCTGGCTTCGGCGGGCGTTCGCGCCGGGCTACCGCCAGATCTTTCGCAACACCTTGCCCGAGCCACGGTGTGTGGTGCCGGTGAACTCGCATACCGGGATTCCACGCCGGTCGATGTTTTGCGACGTAACGTGACCAGCCCAGGCGGGACAACCGAGGCGGCGTTGGCTGTGTTGATGAAAGGCGATGCGCTGGCCGAGTTGATGGGTCGTGCGGTCGTTGCGGCCACTGAGCGGTCACGCGAACTCGCCACCTAATCCTACTCTTTTTGGTTCTGGCGGATTGCGCCACCACGAGGTCGGCTCCTACAATCGGGCTTCGTTCTGCTGCGTGAGGGAGGATAGCTCATGGCGAAGCGTCCGCGCCGCCAGCCAACTGCCAAGGATATCGGCGATCGAATCATAGATGCGACGCTGGAATTGATCGTTGTTCACGGGTGGTCGCCATTGCCTTTGTCACAGATCGCTCGATCGACGGGATTATCATTGGAAGACTTGTACGCGACGTTTCCGTCCAAAGCGGCAATTCTGTCGGCTTATTTCAGGCGGGTCGATACAATGATGGCCAGTGCTATCGCACCCGAGGGTGAACCCGACGCGACGGCGAGAGACAGGGTTTTCGAGGTCGTGATGGCCCGATTTGACGCCCTCGCGCCGCAAAAGGAGGCCGTACGCACGATTGTTCGCGATCTTCGGTGCGATCCGGCCGCTTCTCTTTGTGCTGCACCAACTTTGCGGCGATCGGTCCGCTGGATGTTGGAATGTGCCGATCTGTCGAGCACCGGAATCAAAGGACTCCTGCGCGTTAACGGATTGGCGGTGATTTATCTAAGAGCGTTTGGCGTTTGGCTCCGCGACGACAGCGACGATATGGCAAAAACCATGGCATCACTCGACAACCAGCTTGCCCGAGCCGAGAATTTCATACGCCGAAGTCGTTTGTTCGAAGGCACGCGCAGCCACGCCGACATATCGTCGTCGGCAATCTAAGGGTCTGACTAATCGAGCGATGGTTGCCAATCAAATAAGGTTAGAGGATTTCCTCAAAGTGGACATACGCGTTGGCACGATTGTAACTGCGGAGCCATTTCCCGAAGCGCGTAAGCCAGCCTATAAGCTGACGATTGACTTCGGTTCGACGATTGGAACGAGGAAGTCGTCAGCTCAACTCACCGACCGTTACGAGATCGCCGACCTCATCGGCCGGCAAGTAGCCGCCGTCGTCAATTTTCCACCGCGTCAAATTGCCAAATATATGTCGGAGGTGCTGGTTCTCGGCTTCCCCGATCAAGATGATGCCGTCAACCTTGTCGGCGTTGCCCAACGCGTGCCCAATGGTGGGCGCCTGTTTTAGTGGGGCTAACTAGGCCGGGAGACGAACCTCGGCCCGCAACCCACCTTGGGGAGATTGTGACAGGACGACATCGCCACCGTGGCCGCGTGCGACATCGCGGGCGATCGATAGACCCAAGCCACTCCCGCCGGTTTCCGAATTGCGCGACGACTCGAGCCGGAAGAATGGCCTGAAAACCTCTTCGCGGTGATCCTCGTCGATTCCCGGGCCATCGTCATCGACGGTAATCGCTAGAAAATCGTCGCTCTGAGAAGCAGATACCTGCACGTGGGTACCAAAGCGCCCAGCATTGTCAACGAGGTTGTTGAGGCAACGCCGCATCGCGTTAGGGCGCAACACCGCGTGCAGCGGACCAACATTGGAGAGATTGACCTCGTTTCCTTTGCGTTGCGCCTGAGAAACGATTTCGTGCAGTAGTCCATGCACATCGACCGCCTCGGGCGCTTCGGTATCCTGTCCACGCGCAAAAGCCAAATACCCGTCGATCATAGTTTCCATTTCCACGACGTCAGAGCTGAGGTTCGCAGCTTCCTGGGTACTTCCCAGCATTGCGAGTTGCAGCTTCATACGCGTGAGCGGGGTTCGAAAGTCGTGGGAGACCCCAGCGAGCATCTCGGTTCGCTGGTCCATTTGGCGTTGGATGCGTTGGCGCATCATAAGAAACGCGCGCGCCGCACGCCTGACTTCAGTCGCGCCGGCCGGTTTGACGGGATCGATCTCGTGGCCCTTGCCATACGCGTCGGCGGCCTCGGCAAGACGGCCAATCGGCTTTAGCTGGTTTCTCAGGAAAACGATGGCAATCGCCAGCAATATGATGGCGGTCCCGACCATCCACATCACGAAGAGCCCGGTTGTGGTGCTGGTGAGACGTTTACGGGAGCTGGATGCTTGCAGAACCCCGTTCTGTAATTGGAGTTCGACCTCAATTAGATCCGAAAATGTTGTTGTGTCGATGCGAAAAGGCAATGACATGCGTTCGCTAAGCGCTTTACGCAGTCGGTCGTCCAGAATCAGGTTTTTTATTTTGAAAGGGCTGGGGGTATTGGGAAGTATTCCGTCGGGGTGCCAGGTGAACTCAATGGTCATATGGCGGCGCGCGCGATCAAACAGGCGGTCGCGAAAGGCAAGGTCGGTGTTTTCGCGAAAGTCTTGCAGCACCATCGCGATGTCACCAACAAACCCAAGCGCCAGCCGACGGGTTAAGTCATCCCAGTGACGGTCAAAAAATACGAACGTGGCGATCAATTGAATGAGGACGACGGGCGTTACTAGGATTAAGAGTGCCCGGCCAAAAAGACTGCGCGGTAGAAGCCGCTTCATCTAAATGTGCTCATGCGTAACCGGGACATCATAAATCACCGCGCTCATCCGTCGGGCCACAATACGTAACCTTCGCCCCATACGGTTTGCAAAAAACGCGGCGATTTTGGGTCCGGCTCGATGCGACGTCGAAGCCGTGTTACCTGAACATCGATTGAACGCTCGCTGGTGCCACCGATCTGCCGACTGAGCTCGGTCCGCGACAAGGTGACTCCCGGGCTGCGGGCAAAAACCCGAAATAGTTGTGCCTCACTCGAGGACAGAAAAATCGATCGATCCTGATCTATGAGTTCGCCACGTGCCAGATCGACAATCGCGTGTCCCAGTCTGATCTCCGTAGGCGTTTCGCTCTCGCCGATGCGGCGCAGGATCGCGCTAATTCGCAATATCAGCTCACGAGGCTCAAAGGGCTTGGCGAGATAATCGTCGGCGCCGCGCTCGAAACCGTCGATGCGGTTTTCTGGTTCGCCCATCGCTGTAAGGAGCAAAATGGGGACGGAACTCTCGCGGCGCAGCTTTTCGGTGAACTCAAGACCACTTTGACCCGGCATCATCACGTCAATGACCAACAGATCAAAGTCGAAGACGCAAATCTGCCTATAGGCTTCCTTCGCCTCCGACGCCGTCGTTACACGGTAGCCGTTCTCAGTTAGGAACTTCTGAAGGAGGTCGCGAAGACGCGTATCGTCATCGACCACCAATATATGCGGCGTCATGCGCGGCAATCCGCTGTTTGATTTGGCCAGTGGTACGGGCTCGACCATTCTACCCGCTTGCTCGGAGCAAAACAGAGTGACCTGCGTTGACTTGCATGGCTCACAATGTTACCCAGAACTACGCTACCGCGACATTTTATAACCTTAGCGCTAGGACGGATTTGCGATGGCCGGCCCCTCTTTTGACAATCGTGATGGGCATATTTGGTTTGACGGCGAGATGCGCGATTGGCGAGACGCTAATGTCCACATATTGACGCACGCGATGCACTATGCGAGCGCTGTATTCGAAGGCGAGCGCGCCTATGGCGGTGAGATCTTCAAGGTAGGCGAACACCATCAAAGGCTCGCTGAGTCGGGCCGAGCGCTTGGCTTCGAGCTTCCTTACAGTGTCGACGCAATCACCCAGGCCGCATACGACGTCCTTGAGAAAAATAATATCGTTGATGGCTATGTCCGGCCGGTCGCCTGGCGCGGGGCGGAGATGATGGGCGTTTCGGCCCAGGAAACCAAGATCCACCTGTCGGTCGCGGCGTGGCCGTGGCCCTCTTATTTTTCGCCCGAAGCTCGATTGAAGGGCATTCGGTTGAAAACAACGCGATGGCGTCGCCCCGCACCGGATACCGCTCCGGTCAAAGCCAAGGCGGCTGGGCTCTATATGATCTGCACCCTTTCCAAGCATGAAGTTGAGGCCGAGGGCTTCGACGATGCCCTCATGCTTGATTGGCGCGGTCGGGTAGCCGAGTGCACGGGTGCAAATATATTCCTGGTCCAAGACGGGGTTTTGCACACGCCAACACCCGACTGTTTCCTCGATGGCATTACCCGGCGAACCGTTATCGAACTCGCTGAGAAGCGTGGTTATCGGGTGGTTGATCGCGTGATCATGCCGGAGGAGCTGGCAAATTCGGAAGAGGTATTTGTGACGGGTACGGCGGCCGAGGTGACACCAGTCAGCCAGATAGATGATCTCACCTTCAAGGTAGGAATCGTCGGTCAACAGATGATGGAAGACTACGATGCACTGGTAAACCGGCGCGAAGCCAAGTTGATTGAATTGCGGAGTGAAGCCGCCGCCGAATAGCACTAGCGCGCTGAGTTATAGTAAAAAGGCAGCATAGCTGCTTTTTTACTTGGCTTGCCCGCGCCATTAGCTTGGCAGCAACAACACCGGCTTGATCGCGCTGCCGGAATGACTGTCTGCGATCGCTTGATTGATATAGGCAAACGGATAAGTAGTAACCAGTCGGTCGATGGGAAACTTCCCGGCCACATAAAGATCGATCAAGCGAGGGATGAATACATCGGGGACGCTGGATCCCTCCAGGACGCCCTTCAATGTGGCCTCTAGAGCTATTAGTGAGCGTGGTGAGAACGCGAAGGGTGCACCCAAGTGCGGCACCGTTACCAAGGCGCAGGTGCCGCCCATCGACAGGCAGGTAACCGCATCATTGAAGGCTTGCTCGTCGGCCGAGGTTTCGAGACTGTGATTTACCCCACGACCAGTAATAGCGCGCACCCGTGCGCTGACGTCGCCCTCGCGTGCGTCGATGGTGTGAGATGCCCCAAGTTCGCGGGCCAATTCGAGGCGTTGCGGATGAATATCAATGGCAATAATCGGCAGAGCTCCCACGACTACACCTGCCATGACCGCGCTAAGCCCAACTGAGCCGACCCCGAACACGGCCAGGCTTTCACCGGCACGCACATCGAGCGAATTCATCACGGCACCGGCACCGGTCTGAATACCGCAGCCAAGCGGTGCTAGTTCATGAAGCGGCACACCCCCACTGACCGGAACCGTATTCCGTTCGGTTGCCAGCGCGTGCGTCGCGAACGAGGATTGTTGAAAGAAGGCACCGTGAACAACGTCACCGCCGATATTCATCGTCGGGCTGCCATCAGACCGCCGACAACCGAATTGCAGCGCGGCCATATCGTCGCAGCGATGCGGCGCACCTTCGTAGCAGCTTGGGCAGGCGCCGCAGAATCCGAACGTTAAGACGACCGAATCGCCTTTCTTCACTTTTGTTACCGCCCGGCCAACCGCTTCAACGATTCCTGCACCTTCGTGGCCGAGTACGGCGGGAGTCGGAATGCGTGATTGGGCGCTGATGTCGGTGTGGCAAATTCCGGCGGCAACGATGCGAACCAAAACCTCATCTTCGCGGGGATCATCTAGCTCAACGCTTTCGAGAGAAAACGGCGCCCCTGGTTCGCGGAGCACCGCGGCAGTAATCGATCTCATGGCAATGCCTACATGATCTATTCGGCGACCCACCGAGCGGCTGCGCGATCATCGCTCGACTTGGTCTCAACCCAAGATTCGCCCTGCTCAGTCAATTCCATTTTCCAAAACGGCGCTTTGGTTTTTAGCCAGTCGACCAGAAATTGATTTGCCTCAAACGCGGCGTGGCGGTGCGGTGAGGCCGTGATGACCAGAACGATTTGATCTCCGGGTTCCAACCGTCCATGGCGGTGAACGATCAATGATGCCTCGAGCGGCCAGCGTGAACACGCCTCGGCCTCGATCTTTTCAAGTGCGTGCTCGGTCATGCCGGGATAGTGCTCAAGCGTCATTGCCATGAGTTCACCATCCTTTGTCATATCTCTAACGCGGCCGATGAAGCTAACGACGCCGCCGATCGCGTGGTTCTGCGCTGCCAGGGTCGCTAACTCCTGGCCAGCGTCGAAGTCTTCTTGCTGTACGCGTACCGCCATTACCCCGCCCTCTTATCAACCCCCGGTAACCGGTGGAAACAGGGCAACTTCATCATTTGACCCTACCGCAGCGTCCCACTTCGCATACTCCTGATTAACTGCAACCCGCACGACGCTGGGATCAGCGAGCGCTTGTGCGTAACCATCTCCCCGAGTTTTCAACCAGTCGATTAGATCCCCGACTGTTTTGACGTGCGCCGGCGGGTCGACCACCTCCTCACCGACGCCGGTACGAGTCTTAATCCATGCGAAGTAGAGGATCTTCACGGTGTTACCTCGCTGAAGGGTAGGAAGTCGACCATTGAGCCGGCCACGAGGTGAGTAAGGTCTTCCGGTAGTTCAACCAAGCCATCCGAATCGACCAGCGAGGTTAGAATACCTGCGCCTTGGCGATCGAATTTCTGTGCCGAAAGCGCACCGTCGGTCCCGGCGACCAACCTCGCCCGTATCCATTCCCGGCGATTTCGTTTCTTGGTGTGTGTAAAATCGGCACGCACGCGAAATAGATTTGGCGCAACATTATTGGCTCCGCCTAGGCGCAAGATCAGCGGGCGCGCGAAACGCACAAACGTGACCATGGCTGCGACCGGATTGCCGGGTAACCCGATGAAAGGGATCTGCCCGATCTGGCCCAACGCCAGCGGCCGGCCGGGTTTGATCGCGAGACGCCAAAAGTGGAGGTGACCGAGTTCCTCGACCACCGCTTTAATGTGATCTTCTTCACCAACCGATACACCACCGGAACTAACGATGACGTCCGCGGTAGTCGCCGCGCGGTCAAGGGCATTACTAATCTCTGACCGATTATCCGGCAGGATGCCGAGGTCACTTACGTCGCAACCCAATCCATCCAACAACGCGAGGAGAACGTAGCGATTGGCATCGTAGATACCCCCGCGTTCCACACCGGTACCCGGTTCGTGCACTTCATCTCCAGTGGAAAAAATGGCTGCGCGAAGCCGCCGGTAGCAAAGAAGTTCGGCGCGGCCAACCGTGGCTGCGAGTCCGATGTCCTGAGGCCGGAGGCGATGACCGCGTTTCAGAATAGTGGTTCCAGCCGAGGTGTCTTCGCCCGCTTTGCGGCGGTTGGCTCCGCGTATCAGCCCATTCGGAATCGTTGCCGCTTGGGATGTGGTCTGGTCGCAATCTTCCTGCATTGCGACGGTATCGCACCCCGTTGGCATGACGGCGCCGGTAAAGATGCGTATCGCGGTCCGCGGCTCGGTTTTGGCGTCCAGCGGATGGCCTGCTGCGGCCCGTCCAGAAACCGCGAACGTTGTCGTTTGCGCACCATGGTCGAGTTCGCCAAATGCGAATGCGTAGCCGTCAACGGCAGAATTGTCATGCAGCGGTACGTCATGATCGGCGATGACATCTTGCGCGAGTATCCGACTCACGGCACCGCGAAGGCCCAGTGGCTCAGTATCGGTCACCGGTCCGACCCGGTTGGCAATCAGGGCCAGCGCCTCAGCCGTCGTCATTAGTGACGTTCCGCTCGCAAAGCAATCGTCCCGGAGTTGCGCCATATCAGGCCTGTGGCTCGGCCAAAGGCTGACGCAATTGTCGTGTGGGGAGTGCACAGCGCTCCACGATAAAATCGGAAATTCTCACGACGTCATTGATATCGAGTTGAGGTCGGTCGAAATCGGCGATTGTCTCATCGACGGCGATCGCCACAATATTGGGGTCTTCCGGCGCCAAAAGAGGTTTGCCGACGCTTTGCCGATGAACTTCGAGTTTGTCAAAGGCTTCGCGCTTGAAACCCTCAACGAGGAGGAGGTCGACGTCACGCATTTTGGCGACGAGTTCGTCGAGGCCGGCCTCGCTACTATTATGGTTCTCGTGCATCAACGCCCACCGCCGCGCCGAGCTAATCATCACTTCTGTCGCGCCGGCCATCCGGTGTTCGTATGAGTCGCGCCCCGGTTCATCGATGTCGAAACTGTGGTGGGCATGTTTTAGCGTAGAAACCTTAAGCCCTCGGCGGAGCAATTCGGGCAACAGCTTAACGACGAGCGTCGTCTTGCCGCTGCCCTTCCAGCCGACGATGCCAAACTGCTTCATAGGAACAGCATTGCTGCTTGGCCGTCCCGGCTATCCGGCCTGGCTGGTCGACTTCGCAGGCGCGGTCGGCTTAGGACTCGTCTCTGCTTGGTCGGCGCCTCGAACATAGCGGAGGCCCGCACGGAGATAATCATAGCCGGTATATAGCGTTAACAACGCGGCAATCCATAATCCATAGGCGCCGATCTCGGTTGCCGGCAGGTTGAACGGCGCTGCGCCGCCGATTAGAAGGAAAGAAATTGCAACCATCTGAAGCACTGTTTTCCACTTAGCCAAATTGCTGACCGGAAGACTGACGCGAATCTCAGCCAGGAATTCACGCAATCCGGATACCAGGATTTCGCGGCAAAGAATAACCACGGCTGCGAGAACGGTAATCCCCGTGACGCGATCGAGCGCGACCAGCATAAGGATTGCCGCGGCAACCAAGAGCTTATCGGCGACAGGATCTAAGAACCGGCCCAAGGAGGAGACTTGCCCTAGGCTTCGGGCAAAATATCCATCAAAATAGTCCGTGATACCGGCACTCACAAAGATCAACAATGTCGCCCAATTGCTGAACGGACCGTCGATATAAAACGCGCCGACCAGCGCTGGAATCAGCGCAATCCGTGCGAGTGTCAGTAGGTTCGGCAGTTTGGTCAGCATCGCTCAAGAGATCCCAGCCCGAACTATATCACCCGCCGGCTTGGATTCACTCGTCACTATGGAAATGGTCGTAGATCGTTTGCGCCACGGTTTTGTTGATCCCATCGACTTTCCCGAGATCTACCAAGCCAGCTTGCGCAACTGATCGCGCCGAGCCAAAGTGATGCAGCAGTGCTCGTTTGCGTTTGGTGCCAATACCTTGAACTTCGTCGAGTGGTGAGCTGGTTATTCCGCGACTGCGCCGGGCACGGTGAGCGGTGATTGCGAATCGATGAGCTTCGTCGCGCAGGCGCTGGAGGAAGTAGAGCACCGGGTCGTTTGGCGGAAGCGAGAACGGATCACGATTGGGCAGGAAAAAACGCTCTCGGCCGGCATTGCGATCGGGTCCTTTCGAGATTGCCACGACGTCGACGTCGGCAACGCCAAGGTCGGCGAATATTTGTATCGCGGAACCCAGTTGGCCGGCACCGCCATCGACCAGGATCAAGTCGGGCCATTGGCCTCGGTGGCGGTCCTCATCTTCCTTCATGAGGCGTCGAAATCGCCGGTTCAACACTTCGCGCATCATCCCATAGTCGTCACCCGGGACCAGGGTTTCGTCCCTGATATTGAATTTTCGATAGTTGTTTTTGAGGAATCCCTCCGGTCCGGCAACGATCATGCTACCGACCTGGTTGGTGCCCGAAACATGTGAGTTGTCAAATACCTCGATTCGCTCGGGCGCCGATTCCAAGCCGAACAACTTAGCGACCCGATCAAGCAGATCTCGCTGCGTTGCACTTTCCGCCAAACGTCGGTTCAATGCTTCACGGGCATTGAGAACGGCATGATTGATCAAGCTTCGTTTTTCGCCACGTTGGGGCGTTGACAAACGAACGCTAGCTTCGGCGCGGATACTGAGGGCTTCCTCGACAAGCGCGTGTCCTTCGATCTTATGACTGAGAAGAATCTGCCGAGGCGGTTGCTTGTCTGAGTAGAATTGCGTGACAAAAGCAGTGAGAACTTCGGTTACCGCCGCATTACGTTCGTGACGCGGGAAGTAGGCACGATTTCCGTAGTTCTGCCCGCCGCGGAAGAAAAAAACTTGAAGGCAGACTTGGCCCGCTTGTTGTTCGGCGGCGATAACATCGGCATTGCTAACAGCGCCGGTATTGATTCCCTGGCGCGCCTGAATCTGCGAAAGCGCGCGAATTCGGTCACGGTAGGTAGCTGCGGCTTCGAAATCGAGCGATTCACTTGCTTGTTGCATGCGTTCGGACAAACGTCGCTGCACCCCCTGACTCTCACCTCTGAGAAACGATCGCGTTTCGTCGACCAGGGTGGCGTAGTCGTCCCCGCCAATCCGTCCGACACAAGGGGCGGCACACCTTCGTATTTGGTATTGCAGGCAAGGGCGCGTTCTACTGTCAAAAACACTGTCGGAGCAGGATCGCAGAGGAAAAGCGCGTTGCAGTGCGTTGATGGTGCTGTTGACGGCGCCCGCTGAGGCAAAGGGGCCGAAGTATTCGCCAGCCCGATTCCGCGACCCCCGGTATTTAGTAATCTGCGGCCATATGTGGTCACGCCGTAAGAGTATGTAAGGAAACGATTTATCGTCTCGCAAGATGATGTTGTAACGTGGCTTAAGTTTCTTAATTAGGTTTGCTTCGAGAAGGAGCGCCTCTACTTCGGTGTGCGTGGTGATTATCTCGACATTGGCTGTCAGGCGCGCCATTTGGAGGATTCGATGCGATTGTCCGACCACGCGGGTGTAACTCGTCAATCGTTTCTTGAGATTTTTGGCTTTGCCGACATAGAGAACGTTCCCATCGGCGTCGAGCATCCGATAGACACCGGGTTTCGACGTAACCGTTTTTACATGAGAGCGAATCACGTCGTGACCTGTGGCCGTCCCCACCACCACCGGAAGTGTTTGCCAGGCGGACGGCTCCCGCCAAACGGGTATTTTGGATATGCGCGGTTTACGCCGCGTAACTGGAGTTTGCTTGGTGGATTGCGCGCGCTTAGTGCCGGGCATGGTTTGGAAAGCTGATCTTTTGGCGGCGAGAAATAGTCGGTTATCTGAACGAGAGTCGGTAGCAGGTGATAGGGATTTGTGCCATAGGCGAATAGCAGTGGGAACCGAGCGTCCTCACACCATCGTGGTACTATCCACGGTTCTTGTGGGTAACATTGTGGACAAGTAAGGCCGGGCT
>CAUZWH010000030.1:0-14677 GCA_963583675.1 Alphaproteobacteria bacterium | reverse complement strand
CCTAAGACCTTGTTTTCCCAAGAGGAAAAATTATTTCCTAAAACGGCGACGCTGGGCTAAGCTTGTGGCCTGATTTGCCCCTCCGATGGGCGCTACACTCAAAGTGAGGCGGTCATGTGCGGCATCGCCGGTATCATGTACAAGGACTCGGACGAACGGTTTGGTCTGGGCAAGGCCCTGATCGACATGCTCGACGGGTGCCAACATCGCGGCCCCGACTCAACCGGGTTTGCGCTCTACGCTGATATCGAAAAAGGGCGCTACGGTCTGCGTTTCTTCATTGGCGAGGGGGCTGAGTCGACCGCCAGTATTGCCCGTATCCAGCGAACACTCGCCGAGCAGGGTGCAACGCTCGTCGATGAAGAGCTTATCGGTGAGAACTACCGGGTCGAGGTCGAGTTCGACGGCGATATCCAGGCCTTCGCCTATGCCATGGAACACGCCGCCAAGCTATGGTCGCTCGGTACCAGCCTCGATATCGTCAAGGACGTCGGTGGCGCCCACGACGTTGACGACCGCTATGATGTCAGGAACCACAACGGTAGCCACGGCATCGGTCACGTGCGACTCGCCACTGAATCGGACGTTAAACCCGAAGCCTCGCACCCCTTCTGGGCGACCGGATTTTCCGATGTTGCCATCGTTCACAACGGCCAGATCACCAACTATTGGAAGATGCGCCGCCGCCTTGAGGCGCGCGAGTTCGAATTCCGTACTGACAATGACAGTGAGTTGATCGCGGTCTATCTCGCCGACAAGATGGCGCAAGGTGTCCCGCTCAAAGAAGCGCTGAAAACATCGATCGACGATCTTGACGGCACCTTCTCGTTCCTAGTCTCCACCAAGGACGAGATCGGCTACGCCAAGGACCGTCTGGCTGCGAAACCGATGGTGATGTACGAGAACGACGATCTCGTCGCCATCGCATCGGAAGAAGTCTCGCTCAACCGGTTGTTTCCGGGCCAGGCGCTCGATACCACGGAACCACCGCCAGGAACTTACGGCACATGGGCGCGATCGATCTAAGCGACGTCACGGTCCGGCGCGCCAATGAGCTGATCCGCGAATACGGCGCGGGTGGCGAAGACGTCGATATTCTCAATCCTGATGCGCGCCATCACATCGGTGTCGGTCTAACTGACGACATCACAGTCCGCATCAAGGGCTCGGCCGGTTATTTCTGTGCCGGTCTTACCGACGGTCCGCGCTTTGAGATCGAAAGCAATGTCGGCTGGGGTCTCGCCGACAATATGTACAACGGCTCGGTGGTGGTGGGCGGCAACGCCAGCGCTATTCCGGGCGTCGCGATCCGCGGTGCCGAAGTCGTCATCAAAGGCAATATGGGCTCGCGCGCTGGCCAGGTCATGAAAGACGGCACACTGGCCTGCGCCGGTAACGCAAATTTCATGGCCGGCTATATGATGTATGGCGGGCGCATCGTGATCCTCGGTAAATCCGGCGAGCGCGTCGGCGAGGATATGACCGGCGGCACGATTTACGTTGGTGGCGAGATCCAGACGCTCGGGACTGATGCCAAGCTCGTCGATATGGCCGACGAAGAACGCGACAGCATCCTCGAATTCCTCGATCGCTATGAGCTGCCGTTCAACGGCACGTTTAAGAAGATCGTCAACGCTGGCGAGCGCCTGCGCTACGCCACCGCCGAGCCCCGCACACGGCCAATTCCGTTCTTCAACTTCTCTGGTGCCAGCGACTACTGGAACCCGAAGATCCAGGAAGATATCTACGTCAAGTCACAGGTCGGCCGGTATCGTATCCGCGGCTATGGCGGTGCGCGCGCGGTTCCCCATCTCTCCGACATCGTATTCAAGAAAGACATTAGCAACGCCGGTGGCGATCCGGATGTCATTTCCAGGGTCGCGATGGCGACCGAGATCGGTGGCGATCTCGGCGCCAAGCCGCTCACCCTGAGCATGCCGGTAATGGTCTCGCCGATGAGCTTCGGCGCGCTAAGCCGCTCGACCAAGATTGCGGTCGCGAAAGCCTCGGCGATGTCGGGCATTTCCGAGAACACCGGCGAGGGCGGTTTGATGGACGCCCAGCGCGAAGCCGCTGACCAGTTGATCTTCCAGTGCCTGTCCGGCCGTTTGGGCTGGAACGTGCACGACATGCAGCGTGCCGACGCGCTCGAAATCTACATCTCTCAGGGTGCCAAGCCGGGCTTTGGCGGTCAGCTCATGGCCAAAAAGGTGACCAAGGAGATTGCGCGGATTCGCGGCATTCCTGAAGGCATCGATTTGCGTTCGCCTTCGCGCCATCCCGATGTGCTCGGGGCCGATGATCTCGTCATCAAGATTGAGGAGTTCCGCGAGGCCACGGGATATCGCATTCCGGTCGGCCTCAAGCTTGGGGCCGGACGGGTGACCGACGATATCAAGATCGCCCTCAAGGATGGTTTCGATTTTGTTGAACTCGACGGCATGCAGGGCTCGACCGGGGCCGGTCCAGCCGACGTTATGGAGCACGTCGGCATTCCTACGATAGCCGCGATCCAGGAAGCTCTTGATGCGCTCGTCGACATTGGCCGTGCCGGCGAAATTCAAATCGTCTTGATGGGCGGCATCAAGGATGGTGTTGATGCCCTCAAGGCATTGGCACTGGGCGCCGATGCGGTTGGCATGGGTACCTCGGTGATCATTGCCGGGGGCTGTATCGCCTGCATGCAATGTCACGTCGGCACCTGCGTCGTCGGCATCGCCACCCAGGATCCCGAGCATGAGAAGCGCTACAATATCGACCGCGAGGCCGAGAACATTCATCGCTTTTTTGAGGGTGTGCGCTGGCAGCTCGCGACCCTGACCGCTGCGCTGGGCTACGACGATGTGCGCAAGGTCTCGCGCGACGATCTGGCAGCATTGACCCCGGAAGCGGCTGAGATAACGCGGCTCCCCTATATGCCCGAGCTGCGCGCGCGCGACAGCCAGCTGAATGATGGCGTGCGCATCGTATGAGTGTCTCCGAATCCCGGCGCGCGATGGAATTCCCGTCGGAGCTCGCCGACGACACTGGCGATACCCATTTTGTGCCGGCGCCCTGTCAGGTCGCGTGCCCGGTCGGCACCGACGCGCCCTCCTATCTGGCTTACATTTGGGAAGAGAAGTTCGAAGAGGCGTTTGAGGCGATCACTGCCACCAATCCATTTAGTTCGATTTGTGGTCGAGTGTGTGATGCGCCGTGCGAGCCGGCTTGCCGGCGCGCCGATAGCGATGGGCCGATAGCGATCCGCAACCTCAAACGCTTCGTCATGGATCAATTGGGGCAGGACGTTCATCTGCCGCCGGTGCCGGTTTCCCGGAAAGAGACGGTTGGCGTGGTCGGCGGTGGTCCCGCCGGGTTGACCGCTGCCCATGATCTCGCCGTCGCCGGCTACGAGGTCCACGTCTACGAAATGTCGGACCGGTTGGGCGGCATGATGATCTGGGGGATTCCGGCATTTCGCTGTCCGCCCGAGATCATCGAAGAGGACATGCAGCGCATCCTCAAACGCTGCCCGGGCATCAAGGTCCACCTCAACACGGCGCTCGGCACCGATGTCTCCCTCGATGAATTGAAACAACGCCACGACGCGGTGTTGCTGACCATCGGTGCGTGGTGGGGCAAGAAGATGGAAGTCCCGGGTGAGGACGATGACCGGGTGATCGACGGCGTCAGCTTCCTGCGTCGCGTCAATGGCGGCGAGCGCCCTGAGATGCCGGAAACCGTGGTGGTGATCGGTGGTGGCGACGTGTCGATGGATGCCTGCCGCGTATCGAAGCGACTACCCGGTTGCAAGGATGTGAAGGTTCTCTATCGGCGCGGCCGCGACGAGATCCCGGCCCGCAAGGACGAACTGCATGGGGCGATCGAGGAAGGGATCGAGATCGTCTACAACACCCAGCAAACCTCGGTAGAACCGCGCGGCAATAGTCTGGTTCTCAAGTGCATTCAGACCACTGGCGGTGAGATCGATGTCGATGGCCGCAAGGTGCCGGTAACGATCCCCGGCACCGAGCATGAGATCGTATGCGACATGGTTATCGCCGCCGTCGGCCAGCAGGCTGAGAGCGATGAGCTCAGCGCTCTCGGATTGATGAACGGTGATCGCGTACGTACCGAATTTGATACCATGCGCACGGACGAGCGCAACGTGTTTGCCGCCGGTGATGGCGCGTTCGGCGGATCGACCATCGTCATGGCAATGCATCACGGCCAGAAGGTGGCGTACTACATAAAAGCGTTTCTCGAGGGTGCCAGACAGCCGTTGCCGTATCGCACGCCTTACCGCACGCGCCGAGTACCGGTCTCGCAGGATCCCGCCTGGGAAATAGTCAATCGCCAGGAGCAGGCGTTCCACGGCCTCGGAAAAACCCCCATCACGTTTCCCGAGATCGAGTCGGCCTACGAGCTCGATACGGCCAAAGCGGAAGCGGCGCGTTGCTACCGCTGCGATGCCGAGAACGGCACCGCCGAATACACAGTACGTAACCGCGAAGACATCTTTGCAATGGCGCGGACCGCACCCGGCGATACCGAGCGCCAGCGTGCGCTGCTGCGCAAGCGCTTGTCGTTACGCGAAGATCCCTACGGCGAGCAACACCCCCCGACGCTCGACGACATCGTATTTCTACCCGCCAATCTCTCGCGACTGGTTATCGATCCCTATCGCGAAGCTTGCGTGACCGAGACCAAGTTTCGCAACACGCTGGCGATGAATTATCCGCTTCTGGTTACCGGCTTCGACGAGGCGCCGGACGAAGTTCGCAAGGGGCTGGCCGCGGGGATGGCAGCGAGTGGCTGCGGTTACATTGGGATGTGCGCACCCGGCGGGGGTGTGCCGTGGCTACAACTCGTGCCGGCGGATGGCGAGCCCGATGAAGCGGCCGATGTCGTCATTCATTTGGTTGGCAATACGCATCGCGACGTGCCTACGCAGCGCGCGCGCGATGGCCAATTGCTTGGCATCGCGTTCGCGCGGCCGGCACTCGAACAAACGATTCCTTACGCCCTTGAGCACGACTTCGACTTGTTGTTGCTCGACGGTACCGGCGGTCTTGGTCAGCCGTGGTCAGAGCTTCATAGTTCTCTCGATTTCACCGTGTTGCGTGACAGCGTAGCCCTGATGCGACGGCTCAACCAGGAAGAAGCGATGGATCTCGCGTTTTTCGGTGGAGTGCGGTCGGGCACTGATACGGCCAAACTGTTGGCCCAGGGCATCAACGCCACTGTTGTTGGGGCCGCTATGGGGTTTGCGATTGGGGGTCAGATCGGTCCCGATGGAATCGCTTTCGCATCGGATTATGCGACTGAAGATCGCAAACTCGGCGCCGAAAACTTTCTCAAGGCATGCTCCAGCGAAGTGTCGATGATGGCGCGTGCCACCGGCAAGACCAATGTGCACAACCTCGAACCCGAAGATCTTCGTGCCATTAGTGTTGCGACTGCCGAGGCAACCGGCATAATCCTCGCCGGAACCCACTAGTTCAGGCTCTTGTTTTAGCGAGGGTCTCACGTGGTGGGACCCGGTCGCACCCGCTAGCGGCTGGTGTTATCTAGTTCGTAAAAGGGAAGGGCGTAGCAATGGTTGTCGATCTCGCAAAAGTCGCGCGCGACAAAAAGCTCAAATACTTTCTGATCAGCTTTGTCGACCTGTTTGGCGTGCTGCGCGCCAAATTGGTGCCGGCCCAGGCGATCGGCGGCATGCAAAAAGACGGTGCGGGATTCGCCGGCTTTGCTGCCTGGCTCGACATGACCCCGGCTGATCCCGATATGTTTGCGCGGCCGGATGCCGACAGCCTGATCATCCTGCCGTGGAACCGCGAGATCGGTTGGCTCGCCAGCGAGCTATGGATGGACGGCAAGCCGGTCGAGGCCAGCCCGCGCACGATCCTGCGCCGCCAGGTAGAAGCGGCGGCCAAGGGCGGTCACCGCATGAAGACCGGGGTCGAATGCGAATATTTCATGATTAACGCCGCGGGTACGGCGATCTCCGACCCCGACGATACCCAGTCCAAGCCGTGCTACGACCAGATCGCGCTGATGCGTCGGTTCCCGGTCATCAAAGACATCTGCGATGCGATGATCGAACTCGGCTGGGGGCCTTATCAAAACGACCATGAGGACGCCAACGGTCAGTTCGAAATGAACTGGGATTACGACGACGCCATGGTTACCGCCGACCGCCATGTCTTCTTCAAATACATGGTGAAGACCATCGCCGCCGAGCACGGCCATCGCGCGACCTTCATGCCGAAACCCTTCAAGGATCTCACCGGCAATGGCTGCCATACCCACGCATCGATGTGGGACAAGACCGGCAAGAAGAATACTTTCCTCGATACCAAGGACGAGATGGGCCTATCCAAGCTTGCCTACAGCTTCCTCGGTGGCGTCCTGAACTCCGCTGAATCGCTGTGTGCGATCTTCAACCCGACCGTCAACAGCTACAAACGCATCAACGCGCCCGTAACGACGTCGGGTGCCACCTGGTCGCCCAACGCGGTCAGCTATACCGGCAATAACCGGACCCACATGGTGCGAATTCCCGATGCCGGTCGGTTCGAGTTCCGGTTGATGGACGGTGCCACCAATCCGTACTTGTCACCGGCCGCGTTGTTGGCGGCGGGCCTCGACGGCATTCACAACAAACGCGATCCGGGCAAGCGGCTCGATATCAATATGTACGAGCATGGCTCCAAGGTGCGCGGGCTCAAAAAACTACCCACCACGTTGCTCGACGCCCTCCGTCTGCTGGAAAAAAGTAAGATCATCAAACATGCCTGGGGCGCCGACGTCGTCAATTCCTATCTCAAGCTCAAAATGGATGAATGGCACGCCTACACCAGCCACCTCTCCGACTGGGAGCGCGAGCAGACGCTAGATTGTTAGCAGCGTGAATTGTACAATTTATACAAAATATACAAATGTGCTAAGTTCGCGTAAGGAGCATGTGCATGGCGAGAGGGCGGGTCTATTCAGCAAGCGACGCTAGAAAACATTTTGCGGAAGTGATCAACGATGCGGCGTATGCACGTGAAAGGATTGTCATAACAAAGCAAGGAACTGAGATCGCGGCTGTTGTTCCAGTCGATGATTTGCAACTGCTCGAAGCCTTGGAGTCGTTCATCGATTTAGAAGATGCGCGCAATGCCCTCGCGGAGGCGCGCCGCGGAGAGACGAAGAGCCTTGACGCGTTTGCCCGCGAGATTAGCGAGCTCTAACCGGATGCGCAGCTGGTGTATGCCATCCACCTTTCATCCAGGGCCGAGAGAGACCTGCGTAAGCTAACGCGTGCTGACCAAAATCGAATATTGGCTCGTGTAAGACGATTGGCGGATGATCCTCGTCGGTCCAGCTCGATCAAACTCGTTGGCCACGAAGAACTTTGGCGCCACCGCACGGGGGACTACCACGTCGTCTACCACATTGACGATGAAGGCCAGACGATACTCATCCTATTCGTGCGCCACAGGCGGGAGGTCTATCGTGATCTCGATCGATTGGACCCCAAGCGATTGGCTGATTTTCTCGCTCGCGGCGATGGAAGCAAAGATTAGAAGAACTTCAAATACCGCTCTTTTTCCCAATCGGAGACGTGGTTGAGGTAGCTCTTCCACTCGTCGCGTTTGTAGCTCATCCAGGAGTCATACATCGCGTCGCCCATTACCTTGCGGCCAAGCGGGTCGGCGTCGAGCGCATCGAGCGCCTCGTCGAGCGAGCGCGGGAGCCAGCGCACGCCTTCCGCTTCGAGTTCGGCTTCACTCTTTTCGTACATGTTGTCCAGATGTGGCGCGCCGGGATCAAGTTCGTTTTCGATGCCATCGAGCCCGGCAGCCAGCGCCATGGCGATGCCGAGATAGGGATTGCAGGTCGAATCGGCCGAGCGAATCTCGACCCGTTCGCCCGGCAGGGGGATCCGCACCGTGTTGGTTCGGTTGTTGTTGCCGTAACAGACATAGACCGGCGCCCAGGTGAAACCCGATCGGCTGCCTTTTAAGATCAATCGCTTATAGCTATTGACGGTTGGCGCGATCATCGCATTGAGCGCCGGCAGGTGCTTGAGCAGCCCGGCGGTGAAATGATAGCCCAGCTTCGACAAGTTACCACCGCGCGGATCGTCGTTGCCGGCGAACAAATTGGTTTCACCGGCTTTGTCCCACAGTGAAATATTGTAGTGCGCGCCGGAGCCGGCCCGTTCGGTGAACGGCTTGGGCATGAACGTCGCGAAGTAGCCATGGCGGCGTGTGATTTCACCAGCCATCCACCGGAAGAAGACATAGCGGTCAGCCATTTTCAGGGCGGGGGCATAGGCGAAATCGAGCTCGAACTGGCCGATGCCGTCTTCGTGGTCGAACGAATAAACGTCCCACCCCAACCCGTTCATCGCATCGACGAGTTCGCCGATCCAATCCAGATTATCGACCAGGCGTTTGACGTCATAGGCCGGTTTCTCCAGATGCTGGCGGTCGCTCACTGGGGCATAGCCGCCGTCCTCGCTATCTTTCAATACGAAGAACTCCGCCTCCATGCCAACCTTGGCCGAGAGACCGGCGTCGGCCAGCCGATCCAGCGTGCGCTTCATGATGTTACGGCTGCACGGTTCAAACGGCTTGTCCTCGCACCACAGATCGCTGGCGAACCAGGCGACGTCGTTTTGCCAGGGCAGGATCATGCACGAGGCTGCATCGGGGTGCGCTGAAACCTCCTCGTCATGAATCTCCTGGGGTATGCCATCGAGCGCGGCGCCGGTGCATAGCTCGGAACCCGCCATCATCTGATTCATATGCGTGAGCGGCACCATCTTGCTCTTCGACACGCCATGCATGTCCACATAGCTCGGGAGCAAATACTTCACGCTGCGGCGTTCCAGTTCGTCGTAAAGGCCGCTGGTCGACATTCCCTCAGGGTTAAGCATCGGTCGGTTCCTCCCCAATCAACTATGTGGCCGCGATTGTTGCCGCGGTCTTTTGGTATTCGGTAAGCGGAATATCTTCAACCATGGCGCGGGTTAGCTGATCAGCAAGCGATTCCGCGCATTTTTCCAGCAGCCATTGTCCGGTTGCAGCCTTCGCTTGGGTCGGTTTGCCGACGCCACCGTGCTCGCTCTCCTTGTCGACGGTGTACGAATAGAAACAACTCGCGCCGGTATCAGGTTCGTCGACCGCTTTATCCATATGCACTAGATCTTCGCGCAGGTGCAGCATGATCGAGGTTTCGGCATCATTGGCATGCCAGTTGGTGCCGCCATCGGCATGATAAAAGTCGAACACCTCCTGGCTGATCTCCCACACCGAGCGCAACGCGATGCGCAATTCTGGAATGTCGGTGCGGATATTCTCCAAGCCGCAGCGCAGCGGCGCCCAATTGGTGACGTGGCCGTTCAGCATCAACATGCGTCGAAAACCAGACGCGTGAACGTATTCGGCAAGCTCGAGCATCACCTTGGCTAATGTTTCTGGACGCAGCGACAGCGTGCCCGGCCATTTGGTCGAATGGCCCATCGAGCAGCCATAGGGCAGGGGCGGCAGCACCGGGATACCCGTTCGCGCCGAGGTTGCCTCAGCGACCGCAACCACCGAAAACGAATCAACGCCGGTCGGCAAATGCAGCCCGTGTTGTTCGGTGGCGCCGATCGGCAGGATCACCGTATCGATACCGCTCTCGCGCAGAGCACCGACCTCCTCCCAGCTCAGCTCTTCCCAACGTATAGGTTTGGCCTGTTGCGCCATGGCGAGCCTCCCTCACAGTCCAATCGTTTAGCCGTCCTCAAGCATTTTGGTTGTGTGTGCAAGCGTCAACCGTTTCTTTGAACAAAGTGCGATGCGTAATGTGCACGAAAGGTCGCCTGGTGAGGCGGGGTTGGATCCAACTGCCAAAACGAGAGGAACGACGATGAAAACACAATTTCAGATGCTCGCGGGCTACAACCAATGGGCCAATCGTCTTGTTTACGCAGTGGCGGCTGAACTATCTGAGTCCGACTACCACGCCAATCGCGGTGCGTTCTTTGGCTCGCTGCACAACACGCTAAATCACATCCTGCTCGGAGACAGAATCTGGCTGCACCGTATCACCGGCGAGGGGGACGCACCTGATCGACTCGATGCCATTCTCTATGACAATCTGTCCACCCTAACCGCGGCGCGCGAAGCCGAGGACGCCCGTCTTATTTCGTATTTCGACAGCCTTGATGACGCTGTGATCGCCGGCACCTTGCACTATGCCAACATGCAAGGCGATCGTTTCGAGCAACCGCTTGACGAAGTTCTGGTCCACGTGTTCAACCACCAAACACATCATCGCGGCCAAGCGCACACTCTGATTACCGCATCAGATCACACAGTACCCTCGTTCGACCTTATTCAGTTCTACCGCGAGCGCTGAGGGCGACGCCCCGTGCACAGCCAATCCGGGCTATGATCCGAAATTGATGTTGGCGGGGAGAGCAACCATATGACCGGGATGTCGGACTAAGTCTGCAGGCTAGGCATGGCCAAGCACATAACCCACGATCCCATCTACAACACCGTTCGTGCCGACGAATTTCCGGCCATGTTGGACGTCGAACGCTACGGGCAGCGAACTGGGGCGTTCGACGAGATAATTTCAGCGGCCCACGACCATTTCTGGGATCCGATGGGTACCGCCGATCTCGACTTTGACACCGCCTTCGATGTCACACGCGATTACGTTATGCCGCGCGATACCGTGCCCGAGCTCAATAGCGCGGTTGCTGACCGACTCGACGAAGGTAAACAAATTCGTCTTGCCAATGAGAGCGTGCGTTGGGGCCTGTCCAATATTCTTCACGGCGAACAAGGCGCTTTGTCGCTGAGCGCCAATCTGTGTCAGATCCTCAAAGACCCGGGCGCCCAGGAATACGCGGCCAATCAGGTGCGCGAAGAGGCCCGCCATGTCACTGCATTCGCGCGTTATCTCGCGGTGCGCTGGGGCAAGCCCTATCCCGTGGGCGAAACCCTGGGCGACCTTCTGTCCGAACTCGTGGCCGCGCCGGAGGTCTACAAGAAGTTGATCGGCATGCAGATGTTGGTCGAGGGGTTGGCGATGGGCACGTTTGCTTACTTCCATGCCCAAACCAACGACCCGCTGCTCAAACGTCTGACTCAGTTGGTAATGACCGATGAAGCCTTCCACCATCGCTTCGGTAAGATTTGGGCCGAGCGCACGATGCCGACGCTATCGCCGGCCGAGCATAATCGGATCGAAGATTGGGCCGCGGAGTGCTTCGAGACCTTGTTGTTCAACATGATGAATATCCGCCAAAAGCGCACGATCTATCCACAGTTCGGGCTCGATTGGGAATGGGCGCGCGAAGCCTGTCGAGAGGTCTACGGCGATAGTTATCGGCGCAACGAGCTGCGCAAAGAAACCAATGTCATGCGCGTGTTGGTTAAAACATTGGTTCAGGCTGGCATTGTCACCGAGCGCACCCGCCACATCTACTCAACCTGGGTTGATATGGGTGGCATCGAAGCCGACGGCGGCAGGGATCTGCCTAGTGAAGCGATCGCGGCTGAGGGGATTGAGTACCTCCGCGCTATCAACCAGGGCCGCAAGGTCATCGGTCAGAAGCCTGAGCTCTAGTCGCGACGTTCGGCCCGGTCAGCCGTGCTGATAGCGCATCGAGATGGCTAACCGATTCCAGGCGTTGATCAGCCCGACGAGGGTCGTCAGGTTAACCACTTCGGCATCCGAGAATTCGCGCCCTACCTGCTCGAACAAGTCGTCACCGACATGACTATCGGCGATGAGCGTGAGTTCCTCCGTCCAGCCGAGTGCGGCGCGCTCGCGAGCGGTGTACAACGTTGATTCGCGCCACGCATTGAGCAGATAGAGCCGCTGTTCGGTCTCGCCGGCCGCGCGCGCATCCTTGCTGTGCATGTCGAGGCAAAACGCGCAGCCATTGATCTGCGATGCGCGCATTTTCACCAGTTCGATCAACGAGTGCTCAAGCCCGCATTTGTGGATATACGCTTGAACCCCTTGCATCGCCTTCATGGCTGTGGGGGCTGCGTCGTAGGGGTTAATTCGATCTGCCTTCATTTGCTTATCCTTTGTGACCGTCGGCGGTGACCAAGCAGACCACGTTGAGCGGGCCAAGCGGCCTGTTTTGTGCTATATTTTCAGCATAACAAAACAACCGCGTGTGGAATGTTGGAAGTATTCCGATATTGCCGCGTTAGGCGAGCGAAATGGTAGCTATAGGCCCCACAGGGCCGATCGTAGTATCGGCAACGGTACCGGAGTTTGAGCCTCCAGCTCGAACCACGCCGGATCTTACCGAGCGGTCTCGAATTGAACTGGCGCGGACCCGTTCGGTCGGTTTGGCCGAAGCGCGCGCCCGACGCGACGCGGCCAATTCGCGGCAACCGGCCCTCAATCGCGGACGCTTTCGAAACTTCGATATCAGAGCATAGGCTGGTTTTAGAAGCGGCTAGTTTTAAAAGCGGCCAAGTCTTTGGCGTTATTCAGGCGATTCAGTATTGCGAAATTGCCTCTGCCCACGGGTCATACGGCCCGAAGTTCCAGAGGTGTCCCTCGACGTCGCGACAGGCGTAATGACGCCCGCCGTAATTCTGATCTGAGGGTTCCATAACAATCTCCGCGCCCGCTGACCGCGCTTGCGAACAGTGTGCGTCGACGTCGTCGACGATCACGTAGGGCGCCTGGGTCGACGCGCCGCCGACTTCGCTTGGTTGTTGGATCAACCGATCGTATTCGCCGCCGCCCTCGCCGATCGATCCCAACATGATCATGCTGTTGCGATAGGTGAGCTGCGCATGTGCAATTGTTCCATTCGGGCCCGGCACTACGAGATGTTTGGCAAAACCCAGCGCCGTGCAGAGCCATTCAACAGCCGCGGCAGCGTCGGCATAGCGCAGGGTCGGAATGATCACCCCCGAACCGCTCGTTTGCTTCACCATTACTTGCTCCTTTCATAGCCCTGCGGTCAGGAATCTAGCAAGCGTGTCAGGCGGCGTTATCAAAGCGCCCTACATCGGCGGATGTCTATCGCGCCACGGCCGCACGCGCTCGTAGTCGGCGGCCGCCCGAAACACCGAGATATCATCATAGGTCTGGCCGACGATCTGCATGCCGATCGGGACTCCCGCCGCGATGAAACCAGCCGGCACGGCCGCTACAGGGCATTCGGGCACCATGTTGAAGGGGTAGCTCATTTGCCAATGCAGCCATTTGTCGCCGGGTTGATTGCCGTAAGTGATTGGCTTGCCGTTAATCCGCAGGCTGGTATCGAGCAGGTCGTGCACCGCCGGTAGACTGGGCAGAGCCAGCACCGGGCATAGCAGCACGTTGTACTCCTCGAGGATCGGCCCCAGCGTCTCGTACATCTTGCCGCGCACGAAGTTGATGTCGTAGTAGCGTTTGGCGCTGAGCTGCAGGCCGCGTTCGATCCCGACCCGCACCATCGCGTCCATTTCGTACTTCCAGCGCGGGTAGATATCGCCGCCGAGCGCCGCCAGCAGGGTCTCCTGAAATGTCGTCTGCGCGTCGAGCACGCTGAAATTCCAGCCCACATCGACTTCCTCGACGGTGCAACCCAGCTCCTCGAACGCCTTGGCGGCTTGCCGCGTTACTTTCTGCACTTCCTCGTCAACTTCGAAGTAACCAAGATCCATCGAGAACGCGATCTTCCAGCCCTTGATCGGCTCCAGGACGTCGGGAATTTCAAGTTTGGGACGAATGCTGCAGGCATCGTCGAGGTGAGGTCCCGCGGTTACGTTTTGCATCAGCGCGGCGTCAGCGACGCTGCGTGTCATCGGGCCATAGTGCAGGAACGATTCGCGAGGCAGGCCGGTGTCGAGCGGGTTGCGGCCGAACGGTGGGTCATACCCAAAAATGCCGCATTGGGCGGCCGGATTGCGGATCGAGCCGGCGGCGTCGGTGCCATCGGCCAACACCGACATGCCCGTTGCTACGGCCGCCGCGCCGCCGCCGCTGGAACCGCCGGGCGACAGATCGGTGTTCCAGGGATTGCGCGACACGCCCCACAGATCGCTTTTGCAGTAGGGGCCATGAGCAAACTCCGGCGTCGTCGAACGCGCATGCATGATGGCGCCGGCTTTGAGCAAGCGGTCGACCGTCGGCGCACTCTTCTCGGGTCGATTGTCGGCGAAAGCCTTGGAGCCCATCGTGGTGATCTCGCCGGCGACCGCGTGCAGATCTTTGATGACGATCGGTACGCCTTCAAGTGGCCGCACATTGTCAGCCTTTGCGTAGGCGTCCTCGGCGGCTTTCGCCTGCTCGAGCGCACGCTCGAAGAACGTATAGGTGAACGCGTTGAGCTGTGGGTTGATCGCCTCGATTCGCTCGATCATCGCCTGCATGAGTTCAACCGGCGATAGCTTGCGGGCTTTGAATAGCTCGATGGCCTCGGTCGCGGTGATGTAGTGCAGATCGTCGCTCATTTGTATCTCCCCTTTATTCAACGCCAGGCGTTACGCCGCCCCGCCATTCCGCGAGGCCAGCTTTAACGAGAGCCTAGCCGACCGACCGGGAGCCGCCAATGGTAGGTGAGTTAAACGACCGCCTGTTTGGTCAGTGCATCGAACACCGTGTCGAAATTCTCGAACAGCCACAGGTGGCCGGCACCCTCAAGGAAGGTAGCCTGACATCCCGGGATCCGCTCAGCGACAAAACG
>CAUZWH010000029.1:0-14680 GCA_963583675.1 Alphaproteobacteria bacterium | reverse complement strand
CGCTTTATCACCCCCCCCCCCGCGCGCGCCTTTACATCGTGGATCGATACAATGGCCCGTCGCAGACAGCTATATGAGGGTAAAGCCAAGGTGCTTTTTGAGGGACCTGAGCCCGGCACACTGGTCGCCTATTTCAAGGACGACGCCACCGCCTTCAACAATAAGAAAAAGGGCACGATCGACGGCAAGGGGGTGATCAATAACCGGATTTCCGAGCATTTGATGACCCGCCTCCACGAAATCGGCGTGCCCACGCATTTCGTGCGGCGCTTGAACATGCGCGAACAGCTGGTCAAGGAAGTCGAGATCATTCCGGTCGAAGTGGTGGTGCGCAACATCGTTGCCGGGTCGCTGGCCAAGCGGCTGGCTATCGAAGAGGGCACCGCCTTGCCGCGCTCGATCATCGAGTACTACTACAAGAATGACGAACTCGGCGATCCCATGATCTCCGAGGAGCACATCACCGCGTTCAGCTGGGCGCATCCCCAGGAGCTCGATGAAATCGTCCAGCTTTCGCTGCGAATCAACGATTTTCTCACCGGCCTTTTCTACGGCATCGGCATTCGCCTGGTCGATTTCAAACTCGAATATGGACGGCTTTACGAGAACGACCAGATGCGCGTCGTTTTGGCCGACGAAATTAGCCCCGATAGCTGCCGCTTGTGGGATCTCGAAACCAACGAGAAGCTCGATAAGGATCGCTTTCGCCGCGACCTCGGAGGTATCCCCGAGGCCTATCACGAGGTCGCCAAGCGGCTTGGTATCCTGCGCGATACCGAAGTATCCGATATCAAGAGCAAGGGTCCCAAACTCGTTCAATAGGCCGGCGGGAGAGCGGCAAAGGTTGATGCGGTTCTGAGCGGTATTAAGGGACGCAGTGGACTGGGCGGTCGAAGCACACGCGGTCGAAGCACACTATGAAAGCCCGCATCCATATAACTCTGAAGCCCGGGGTCCACGATCCGCAGGGACGGGCCATCGGCAATGCGTTGGCGGCGCTCGGTTTCGCCGGCGTCAATGACGTGCGCCAGGGGAAATATCTTGAAATCGAGATTGGCGAGACCGATCGCAAGACGGCATCGGCGATGGCCGAGGAGATGTGTACCAAGCTGCTGGCCAACCCGGTGATCGAGAACTACACGGTCGAGCTTGAGGATTAGCAGGCGATGAAGGCCGGAATCATCGTCTTTCCCGGCTCCAATTGCGACCGCGACATCCAGGTCGCGCTCGGCCAAAGCCTCGATAGCCTCCCCGACATGATCTGGCACCGCGAAGCGACGCTGCCTGATCTCGACTTGATTGTCGTTCCCGGCGGCTTCTCGTATGGCGACTATCTGCGGTCCGGTGCGATGGCCGCGCATTCGCCGGCGATGCGCGAGGTGGTAGCCCGGGCCAAGGCCGGCGTGCCGGTGCTGGCAATCTGCAACGGCTTCCAGATCCTTACCGAATGCGGCTTGTTGCCGGGCATCCTGATGCCCAACACCGATTTGAAATTCGTCTGCCGCGATGTGTTTCTGCGTGTCGAGAACCCCTCGACCCCGTTCACCCATCACTATGAAGATGGCGAGGTCATCCGAGTGCCGGTCGCCCACCACGACGGCAATTATTTCGTCGACCCCGACACCTATCAGGACCTCATCGCGCATGACCAGATCGCGTTCCGCTACTGCGACGATGGCGGCGAAGTCAACGAAGGCGCCAATCCTAATGGATCGCTCGACAATATCGCCGGCGTCGTCAATCGCGACCGTACCGTGTTGGGGATGATGCCCCATCCCGAACGGCTCGCCGACGAACAACTGGGCGGCACCGACGGCCGCGCTCTGTTCGACGGGTTGGTCGCCGCCCTTTCATGACCCAAAACATCGACCAGGATGTCAAACAAGACGTCAAACACGACATCGTCCTCGACCCGGTCGTCGAGATCACGGGCGATTTGGTCGCCGAGCACGGGCTTTCCGAGGCCGAATATCGCCAAGTTCTGGAAATATTGGGACGTGCGCCCAGTCTCACCGAACTCGGCATCTTCTCGGTGATGTGGAGCGAGCACTGCTCCTATAAATCATCGAAAAAATGGTTGCGCACCCTGCCGACCGAAGCCCCCTGGGTGATCTGCGGGCCGGGCGAGAATGCCGGGGTCATCGATATCGGCGAGGGTCTGGCGGTGGTGTTCAAGATGGAAAGCCACAATCACCCGTCGTTCATCGAGCCCTACCAGGGCGCGGCAACGGGGGTCGGCGGCATTTTGCGTGATGTCTTCACCATGGGCGCACGCCCGATCGCCAACCTCAACGCGCTGCGTTTCGGCGACCCCGATCACCCGCGCACGCGCCATCTGGTCGCCGGCGTCGTTGGCGGAATCGGCGGCTATGGCAATTGCGTCGGGGTCCCGACGGTGGGCGGCGAATGTACGTTCGATGCGAGCTACAACGGCAATATCCTGGTCAACGCGATGACGGTCGGGCTCGCCGATGCTGCGCGCATCTTCTACGCGAGCGCGATCGGGATCGGCAATCCAGTGGTCTACGTCGGCTCCAAGACCGGGCGCGACGGCATTCATGGCGCGACTATGGCCTCGGCTGAATTCGATGACCAATCGGACGAGAAGCGCCCGACCGTACAGGTCGGCGATCCATTCACCGAAAAACTTCTGCTCGAGGCGTGCCTGGAACTGATGGCGACCGATGTGATCGTCGCGATCCAGGATATGGGCGCGGCCGGGCTCACCTCGTCGGCGTTCGAAATGGCATCGAAAGGCAGTGTCGGGCTTGAACTCGATCTGGGACACGTGCCAACCCGAGAATCTGCGATGACGCCCTACGAGATCATGCTGTCAGAGAGCCAGGAGCGGATGCTGATGGTGCTCAAGGACGGCAGCGAAGACGTCGCGCAGCGCGTTTTCGAGAAATGGGAGCTTGAATTCGCCGTGATCGGACGGCTTACCGAGGGCGGCCACATGGTGCTCAAGCTCGACGGCGACACCGTCGCCGACCTGCCGATCGCGCCGCTCGCCGATGCCGCACCGGAATATGACCGCCCCTGGACGCTCCCGGCAACCAACCCAACCCAAGTGGCCATGCCGGCCGGCGAACCGGCAGAGGGCGTCAAAATAGATCTCGCCGATGCTTTACACAGGGTGCTCAGCTCGCCTGACCTGGCGGGCAAACGGTGGCTGTGGGAGCAATATGACCACATGGTGATGGCCGATACGGTCCGCCGGCCCGGCGGCGATGCGGCCGTGATCCGGGTACACGGATCAAACCGCGGGCTCGCGCTTTCGACCGATTGCACGCCGCGCTATTGCGCAGCCGACCCTCTACTCGGTGGGCGCCAAGCGGTCGCCGAATGTTGGCGCAACATCACGGCTGTCGGCGCGCGGCCGCTGGCGGTAACCGATTGTCTCAATTTTGGCAGCCCTGAGCGCGACGATGTAATGGGCCAATTCGTGGGCGCCATTCAGGGCATGGGCGAGGCCTGTCGGGCGCTCGATTTCCCGGTCGTTTCCGGCAATGTCTCGTTCTACAACGAGACCAACGGCGTCGCGATCAAACCAACCCCGCAAATCGGCGGCGTCGGGCTCATCGACGACCTCGATCTGCTGGTTGATATGGGCTTTTGCTCGGCAGGTGAGGCGATTCTCGTGGTGGGCAAAACCAACGGGCATCTGGGCCAATCGATTTTTGCGCGCGTGATCGAGGAGAACGAAAGCGGCGCCGCACCGCCGGTCGATCTCGAGGTCGAGCGTCGCAACGGCGACTTCGTGCGCGATGCGATCGGCCAGGGCCGCATAACCGCGTGTCACGACGTCGCCGATGGCGGTCTGTTGGTGGCGATCGGCGAGATGGCACTGGCGAGCACGCTGGGCGCCCGCCTGCATTACCCGGCCGGCGGGGCCGATGCAGCCGGGTTCTGGTTTGGCGAAGATCAGGCGCGCTACGTGGTGACGGTGGCCGACCGCGACGTCGATGCTTTCGTCGCAGAGGCGGTGCGCCGGGGAGTCCGGGTTTTCACGCTGGGCATGGTGGCAGGAAAGGATTTGACAGTTGGCACCGACACCATCATATCGTTAGGCGAGTTGCGCATCGCGCATGAGCGCTGGATGCCGCACTACATGGCAGGCGGCGCTCAAAAGGGAATTGAGCCGGGAATTGAACCGGGGAATTGAGGAGACAAGCGACATGCCGATGGACGCATCGGAAATCGAGCGGCTGATCAAGGAAGGAATTCCCGACGCTGCCGTGACGATCGAAGATTTACGCGGCGATGGCGATCACTATGCTGCGCACGTGGTTTCCAATACGTTTGCCGGCAAGACGCGCGTGCAACAACACCAGATGGTGTATACCGCGCTCAAAGGCAACATGGGAGATGCGCTGCACGCCCTCGCCTTACAAACTTCGGTGCCCGACCAATAACGGTGGGACGGAGTTCGAGGGCGGAAACGCCCTCGTGCGGACCGCCAAGCGGTAGGAACTATTGAGTGAAACGATCTACGGACAGGGAATGAAACGATGAGCGACAATTCGGTATTTGAACGCATTCGCCAAGACGTCGGGGACGCGCCCGTGGTTCTCTATATGAAGGGGAGCCCGGTGTTTCCGCAGTGCGGATTTTCATCGACCTGCGTCGAGATCCTCACCCGACTGGGCGTTAAGTTCAAAAGCCATGACGTGCTGATGGACCCCGGCCTGCGCGATGGCATCAAGGAATTCAGCCAGTGGCCGACGATCCCGCAGCTCTACGTCAAAGGCGAATTTGTCGGCGGTTGCGACATCATGCGCGAGATGTATGAGACCGGCGAACTCGACCAGTATATGACCGAGCAAGGCATCGACCGCGAGGTCGCGACCGCTTAAGCCGGGCTCACATTTGATTAGCGGCCTAGCCGGCCCGCTCCCCCGGCCCAACCACCCCTAGGGTATCCTTCGAGAGTCTCCAATACTGTGGTGGTTGGGCCGGGGGCGTGGGCCAGCTAGGCGCCATATCTCAAAACGACACCTAAAAACGAAAAAGGGCCGCGAAAACGCGGCCCTTTTTCTACTGTGAGAATCGACCTAGCGCGAGTAGTACTCGATGACCAGGTTGGGCTCCATCTGAACGGGATAGGGGACGTCGGTCAGCTTGGGAATGCGCACGAAGGTGCCCTTCATCTTGGCATGGTCGACGTCGATGTATTCCGGGATATCGCGCTCGGCCGAATCCACCGCTTCCAAAACCAGGCCCATCTGCTTGGATTTATCCTGGACCTCGATGAGGTCGCCCTCGCGGACGCGAAAACTGGGAATGTTAACGCGCTGACCGTTGACCGAGACGTGGCCATGGTTGACGAACTGACGGGCCGCAAAAACCGTGGGCACAAATTTCATGCGGTAGACCACAGCATCGAGACGCTGCTCGAGCAGGCCGATAAGGTTTTCGCTGGTGTCGCCGCGCCGACGCACCGCTTCGTGGTAGGTCCGGCGAAACTGCTTCTCGGTGATATTACCGTAGTAACCGCGCAGACGCTGCTTAGCATGAAGCTGGATGCCATAGTCGCTCGGCTTGCGGCGGCGCTGGCCATGTTCGCCGGGACGGTAGTCGCGAACATTAACCGGGCTCTTGGGCCGGCCCCATAGATTCTCGCCAAGCCGGCGATTGATCTTGTATTTTGAGCGAAGTCTTTTGGTCATTTATTGATCATCATTCAAATAGTTAAGCGGAGCCGCCGGCTCCGCTTACAGACGGCGTCAATATACGCAGGCGCGAGGTGTTGTCAACGAAGCACCGTCATTGATCCGGGCGCCGGTGGCGCGCCAAAGCGGTAACTATGCCGCGCAGAATCCGCACTTCCTGTTCCATCAGACCGGCGCGCTGAAACATGTTGCGTACGTTGCGCACCATGGCCGGGCGTTTCTCCGGTGGGCGCAGGAATCCGCTGGCATCGAGTTCGCTCTCGAGATGCTCGAAAAACCGCAATAATTCCTCGCGTGGCGCGGGATAGGTGTGCCCCTCGTCGAGAGCCTCTGCGGGCATCTCGCTGGTCCGTTGGAACCACTCGTAGCCAATCAAAAGCACGGCCTGGGCGATGTTGAGGGAGGCATAAGCGGGATTGAGCGGCACCGAGATCAACGCATCGGCCAGGGTGACGTCGTCATTGGTGAGACCGGTGCGCTCGGGTCCGAACAAGATGCCGACCTTTGAACCCGCTGCGATTTCTACGTGCATGACTTCTGCCACCCGCTCCGGTGTTATCACGGTTTTGAGCATGTCGCGGCGGCGCGCCGAGGTAGCGTAGACGCGGTTGAGGTCGGCGATCGCGGCCGCAGTTGTCTCGAACAGGACAGCACCCTCGATCACGACATCGGCGCCCGAGGCCGCCGATAGCGCCTTGTCGCTCGGCCAGCCATCGCGCGGGTTGACCAGGCGCAACGACGTTAGACCGAAGTTCAGCATGGCCCGTGCGGCAGTGCCGATATTCTCGCCGAGTTGCGGCTCGACCAGGATGATGGTCGGCCCGCCGAGGACAGGGGTTTGCGTGCGATCGGTGCCGGCCATGGGTGTCTTGGTTAGGTCCGGCTCTCGCTGGAAACGGAGTCATGTTTGGCTCTCGAATCTGCGCAGCGCTGTCGTTCACAGGTCGACGGCGGCGCCCCCTCACCCCAATCCTCTCCCACACGGGGAGAGGGCGCTAACCGCGCGTACGACAATAGCCCTCTCCCCTTGTGGGAGAGGGTTGGGTGAGGGGTCTGCCTTATTTTTCGCATCTGCATTCTAGGGGCGCCGCCAGGTGGTGCCGCCGGGGCCATCTTCGAGCACGATCCCGCGGTCGACGAGATCGTCGCGTATCCGATCGGCGGCAGCGAAATCCTTAGCCGCGCGGGCGGCTTCACGCTCTGCGATCAGGGTCTCGATCTCGTCAGCGTCGGCCCCATCAGTGCCGCCGCGAAACCAGGCCTCGGGATCCTGGTGCAGGATCCCAAGCAAATCCCCGCCGCCGAGCAAAGCCGCTTTCAAACGGGCCTTGTCGGCCGGGTCCTGGGCTTTGTTGGCCTCACCGGCGATGTGATGCAAGGCAGCGATCGCCTGCGGGGTGTTGAGATCGTCTTCCAATGCCGCGACCAAATCACCCGCGGGTTCGCGTGTTGATATTTCAACGTCGGCCAGGCTGCGCAGCACGCCGTAGAGGCGATTGAGCGTGTCACGGGCTTGACCAAGGCCGGCCCCGGTCCAATCCAGCGGTTGGCGATAGTGGGTCATCAGCATGGTGAGACGAATCGCCTCGCCCGGCGCTTGCGTCAGCAGGTCTCTCACCGTGGTGAAGTTGCCGAGCGATTTCGACATCTTCTCACCCTCGACGATAACGTAGCCGTTGTGCATCCAATAGCGGGCAAGCGGCGCGCCATCATGTGCACAGCGGCTCTGGGCAATTTCATTTTCATGGTGGGGGAAGATCAAATCCTGACCGCCGCCATGAATATCGAAGGTGGTGCCGAGATGGGCCGCGCCCATTGCCGAGCATTCGATGTGCCAGCCGGGACGGCCGCGGCCCCAGGGACTGTCCCACCCCGGCAACTCTGCTGAGGATGGCTTCCACAAAACGAAATCGGCAGGATCTTTTTTGTAGGGCGCGACGTCAACCCGCGCGCCGGCCACCAATTCGTCGCGATTGTGGCGCGAGAGCTGGCCGTAATCAGGCATCTCAAGCACATTGAACAAGACGTGGCCGTCGGCCTCGTAAGCGTAACCGCGCTCGATCAAGGTTTCGATCATGGCGATCATTTGCGGAATGTGCTGGGTCGCGCGCGGCTCGATGTCGGGCGGCAAAGCAGCCACTGCTGCCATGTCGTCATGATAGGCCGCGGTGGTACGCGCGGTGATGCTCTCGATCGACTCACCGGTCTGCTGGAACGCGGCATTGATCTTGTCATCGACGTCGGTGATGTTGCGGGCGTAAGTCACAGACCGGTAAAGCCGGCGCAATAGCCGTACCAGAACATCGAACACGATGACCGGCCGGGCGTTGCCGATATGCGCGAGGTCGTAGACGGTCGGACCGCACACATAGATCCGCACATGCTGGGGATCGAGCGGCTCGAAGCGCTGCTTCTCGCGCGCCAGTGTGTTGTAGACCTGCAGCATTAAGCGATCTTTCCGGCCAGACGCGCCTCAACTCGGGCGCGCCCGATCATGGGCATGAGAATACTCATCTCAGGACCATCCTCAACGCCGGTGAGGGCGAGGCGGAGCTGACGATCCAGGGCGACGCTGCCAAGCTTGGTCGCCACCCCCGCCATGCGTTTCCTCGATTGCCAGGTGGTCTCATCCCAATCGCCGGGCGGCAGCGCGCCGGACGCCTTGGTTGCCGCCGCGGAGTCTTCGATGACCGGTTTGCAGGGGCCGCGAACCACCCACCACCAGGGTTCGGCATCACTCAATTTATCGAGGTCGGAGCGGACGCCCAGCCAGAACGGTTCGGAGACCTCCTCCAAACCCATGTCGGCAAGCCGTTTGCGCACCGACTTGAACGGCAGGGCACGAACCACTTTAGGATTCAAGGCATCGAAATCGCCGGGCTCGATATCGGCTACGGCACGGCTCAGTTCGCCGAGGATCAGGCGATTGGCCAATTACTCGAGCGCCAGCCGTGCAGCGACACCGTTTGGCGTGCCCAGCGTAACCAGCAGGCTTGCGATGGTGAGCGGTTCGATACCGCGCGCCTTGAGATCGCGCACCGAGAACAAGCTACGCGAATTGGTTTCGCCCTGTTTTCTACGAGGCGTTGACGGATGGGCGAATACCGGCGGCGAAGCGTTCAATGCGGCGTAGATCGGGATCTGCGCCGCGGTCGTGGCAATAAGATCATGGCTGGCGATGACATGGGTAACACCGTGGTCGATATCATCGACGACCGACGCAAGCGCGTAGAGCGGACTGCCGGCGTCCTGCATGACGACGGGATCGCTCACATAGCCGGCCGGGAGTGAGATTGGCCCTTGCACCTCGTCGTCCCAGGAAATGACGTTGTCGTCGAGGCGGAAGCGCCAGTGCGGCTTTCTACCGGAGGCTTCCATCTTGTCGCGCGCCGCTTGAGTTAGATCGAGGGCGGCTCGATCGTAGACCGGCGGCTGACCCGCGGCGCGGCGTTGCTTGCGCGCCAGCGCCAATTCGGCGGCGGTCTCGTAGCAGGCGTAGACCAAGCGCCGCGTCTTGAGATCTTCAAACGCCGCGCGGTAGCGGTCGACACGGGTGGATTGGGTTATCTCGTCGGACCAGTCGATCCCTAGCCAGCGCAAATCATTGCGAATACCAGCAGCAAATTCGTCCTTGGCGCCGGCCCGGCCGACATTATCCACACGCAACAGGAAGCGCCCATTACTGGGTTGCGCGTAGAGCCGGTTAAGGAGCACGATCCGCGCCTCACCCACGTCGAGATGGCGCGTCGGATTAGCAGCGAAGCGGGTAACGACCTCGCTGTCGCTAGCGCTCATTTGACTCCGAGAAAGGCGTTGGTGATTGGATAACGCCGGTCGCGCCCAAACGAACGACGGGTGATTTTGACGCCGGGCGGCGCCTGGCGGCGCTTGTATTCGGCGATGTAGAGCATCCGCGTTATCCGCGTCACGGTCTCGGCCGCGTGACCGCGCGCGACGATATCGGCCAGCGCCATCTCGTGCTCGACCAGGCATTCGAGGATGTCGTCGAGCTTATCGTAAGGCGGCAGCGTGTCCTGGTCGGTCTGGTCCGGCTTGAGCTCGGCCGAGGGCGCTTTGGTGATGATGTTTTCGGGTATGACGCGTTGCGCCGGCCCTAGAACATGCTCCGGCAGGTTGGCATTACGCCAGCTCGAAAGTTCGCAAACTGTTGTTTTATATACGTCTTTTAGAACTGAGTAGCCCCCGCACATGTCGCCATAGAGGGTTGCGTAGCCAACCGACATTTCTGATTTGTTGCCGGTGGTGAGCGCCATGTGGCCGAACTTGTTGCTAAACGCCATGATCGTCATACCGCGAATCCGCGCCTGGATGTTCTCCTCGGTGACATCGTCATCGACCGCTGAAAACAGCTCGCTGAGCATGCTGCCATAGGCCGTCATGGCAGCTTCAATCGAAACCGTGTCGGTGCGCACACCAAGTGCTGCGGCGCATTCCTCGGCATCGTCAATACTGGCTTGCGACGTGTAGGGCGAGGGCATGATCAAGCAGCGCACCCGATCCGCACCCAGTGCATCAACCGCGACCACCGCGGTCAACGCCGAATCAATCCCACCGGAGAGGCCGAGGACGATGCCGGGAAAACCGTTCTTGTCGACATAGTCACGCAACCCCACGACCATCGCCTGGTAGATCGCATCGAGCCGGTCACGCGGCGCCAACGGCGGCTGCGCCTCGCACTGCCAGCCCGCGCCGTTGCGCTGCCAGTGGGTCAGGCGAATGTCTTCGCACCACGACGGCGACTGCACGGTTACGACGCGATCTTGGCTGAGAACGAAAGAACCGCCGTCGAACACCAGCTCGTCCTGGCCGCCGAACTGATTGACGTAAATCAACGGCAGGCCGGTATCCACGACCCGCCCGACCGCGAGGGTCATGCGTTCGTCCAATTTGTCGGCTTCGAACGGCGAGCCGTTGCCGACCACCAGGATCTCGGCTCCGGTTTCCTGCAGGCACTCGGCGACATCCGGGGTCCACATGTCTTCGCACACCATGACCCCGAGCCGAACGCCGCGGAAGTTGACCGGCCCCGGCAACGGTCCAGCGCGAAACAGGCGCTTCTCATCGAACACGCCGTAATTGGGAAGGTCGTGCTTATAGCGCTGGGCGGCCACCGCGCCGCCATCCAGCAGTGCGACCGCGTTGTAGAGCCCGCCATTTTCCCGCCACGGCGTGCCGAGCAGCAGCGCCGGGCCGCCGTCGGCGGTCTCGCCCGCCAATTCGGCCACGGCGGCTTCCGCGGCTTCCTGAAACGAGGGCTTGAGGATCAAATCTTCGGGCGGATAGCCGGTGATGAAAAGTTCGCCCATCACCACCAGGTCGGCACCGAGCTCGGCGCCCGTGCTACGGGCGGCGCGCGCCTTCGCCAAATTGCCGGGGATGTCGCCAACCCGCGGATTGAGCTGGGCGAGCGCGATGCGGAGCGTATCGGTCATGTCTGGTCTCTGTCCGCCGGTTGTTTAGCGTGGCCCGGGACCGGCGACAATAGCGCTGGTGCTGTAGCACATATCTGTCATCTTGAGCCGATGCGGAAATAGCTCGAGTCGGGCGCTAACCAAAGCGCATCGTAAGGCTAGAGCATTTCAAGATCGAATGGACTCGCCCCCGGCCCAACCACCCCAAGGGTACCCTCATAGGGTGGTTGGGCCGGGGGAGCGGGATGGGCCGAGCCACTTCAAAATTAAGGGAGGAATACGCGCCATGGCAACGCAGAACCAGCAGATCTGTATGGTCGCGCGACCGCAGGGCTTGCCAAAACTGACCGATTTCAAGGCCGCAACGGCACCAATGACGGTGCCCGGCGAGGGCGAGGTTTTGGTGCGTACGATCTATCTCTCGCTTGATCCCTACATGCGTGGCCGCATGAGCGAGGCCAAATCTTATGTCAGCGCCACCGGGATCGGGGATATGATGCCCGGCGGTGTGGTCGGTGAGGTGGCGGTATCGAACACGGCCGGGCTGGCGGTCGGCGATTTCGTCGAGGGCTATCTCGGCTGGCAGACCCACGCGACGGTCAAGGCCGATCATCTGCGCAAGATCGATCCCACGCTGGCGCCAATTTCAACCGCCGTCGGAGTGCTCGGTATGCCCGGACTGACGGCCTATTTCGGTTTGTTGGAGGTGGCCTCGGCCAAGGCCGGCGATACCGTCGTCGTCACCGCGGCAGCGGGTGCGGTCGGCGCGGTGGTCGGTCAGATCGCCAAACTCAAGGATTGTCGGGTGGTCGGGATCGCCGGCTCCGACGAAAAGGTTGACTACATAACCGGCGAGCTCCGCTTCGATGCCGGCATCAACTACAAGACGACCGACGATCTCGATGTGGCGCTGCGCGCGGCGTGCCCGGACGGCATCGACGTTCACTTCGATAATGTCGGCGGCCCGATCGCCGATGCCATCATGCGCCGCCTCAATCCGTTCGCGCGGGTGGCAATCTGCGGGGTTATCTCGCAATACAATGCAACGGCCGACGAGCCAGCGCCGCACATCTACCGTCACATCCTGGTCAATCGGGTGCGGGTGCAAGGCTTCATTGTATTCGATTTCGCGGCCCGCCACGCCGAGGCCTATGCGGCGTTGGGCCAATGGGTGAGCAACGGCGACATCAAGCATAAGGAACACATCGTCGTGGGCCTTGAAAACGCACCGCAAGCGTTCATGGGCCTGTTCGACGGCCAAAACTTCGGCAAGCTACTGGTCCGGGTCGGCGACGATCCGACGCGGTAGGCGACGAAGCGTATGGGCTTATCTGCCCAAAGTGGCGCGTCAGCCCAACGAACCGCCGCGCAAGACGTTGGGGTTCGAAATACTAGTAGAAAGGTTTAACGCCTGTGTTGCGTCGATCATTGAGGTGGTAGCTCCTAAGCAGACATATTTGGATTGAAGGTTGAGTTTACCCCCGTGTGCGGACGTAGTTGGGCGAAACCAGAGAGGCAACTCCTAGCCACAAGCGGTCATCAGCTTCTTTTGGTGTTTGACAAGTTGCTCGCTAAAACTGAAGTCCGAAACAATGATCAGAAAATATCGAACCGAAGATACAGACGCCCTTATCCGAATTTGGCAGAACGCGAATGATCTCGCGCATTCGTTTCTTGCAGACGACTTCGTGGCGCAAGTAGCGCAAGACATGCGCAACATCTACCTTCCAAATGCGGAAACGTGGGTTCTGGAAGAGGATGAAAAGCCGCTTGGGTTCATTGCACTCTTAGAAGATGAGATTGGTGGGTTGTTTCTTGAACCGTCCTTTCACGGGCAGGGATTTGGCAAAGCACTTGCAGACCATGCGGTCGCTCTCCACGGTCCCTTGCATGTTGAGGTCTTCGAGAAGAACGTGATAGGGCGGCGTTTCTATGACCGCTACGGCTTTGTTGAGACTGAGCGTTATGTCCATGACGGCTCAGGCGAAGAGACCATCAAAATGGCGATGCCATCGCCCTAACCAACAAGCTAGGTGGCGACCTCTCGCGAGCGCATATTCCGATGGCGGCTTTGGGTCACGAACTGCGTTGCTGGATGCACCTATCCTAGACGGCAGTTTTCGGCGCCTAAACAGACGTTCTTGGCCGAGAGGTGCGGTTTGCACCCACCTCCGGACGTGGTCAGGCAACCAAAGATGGTCGCGAATTAGGCAGTAGCGGTCGTGGCCTCACAAAGAAAGGGCGGCACTGAGACCGCCCCCATACGACTACGAACCTATTTGTTTTAAGCTGCTTTGCGTCTCCGCCAGCCCATAGCTCCGAGGCCGAAAAGACCGGAGAGGAGAAGCGGCAGGGCCGTTGGGATGGGAACAACGGCGTTTGCACTGAGCGCGACATTGTCGAAATCGACCTCAACGTCCTCGGTGCTGACCTGAATGTTCAGATTAACCAAGCGGGATGCCGAGGCTAAGCCCTAACAACGCGTCGGACGCGCCACTCATAAAGGAGATGTTGGCCGTCGCGAATTCACCTTCAGGAATGACCAGCGAATTATCGTCGCTAGCGATCACGACCCCACCAGCCAGCAGATCGATGCGGTATCCCGGAAATCCCGATAAGTCAAAGAAGGTGCCGTCTTGGGAAACTCCAGACGAAATGTTTCCGACTTCCACGCTCAGGTCGTACTGAGTGTTCGCTTGGAAAACCGACGATAGGGTTTGTTCGTAGCCATATTCGCCAGCGCCAACGCCGGCGCTGTCGCCAAAACCGAAAAGGAGGCCGACCCGAACTCCTTCTGGCGCCGGGGTGGTAAAAAAGTCTGTACCATTCGGCAATAGCGTGCCGGTGAATATCCCGTTTGCTCCGTTGCCACCGGCTACGATGAGGCTCGGATCGTAAGATCCCCAGCCTGCCAGTTGCCCGAACGTAAATTCATTCGTGGGTCCCTGTCCGGTAATATCCTCAAATCCAGAGTTAACAATCGGGATAGGCGCCGCGTCGGCAACTGGTGATAGCGCCAACATGGGTACAGCAACCGCCACAGCTAACTTTGCAAAGAATCTCATAACTGTTCCCCTCGTAAGACAAGGTGAAGGCTCTAACCAGGTCAACGAGCCCACCGAAGACCCTCACCCTAATTAGCTGCTTCAGGAAAATTAACCGAGGGGAATTGCTGACACAATGGTGCATTAAGGATAGTCCAAATCGGGCGACGAACTGCCCGTGAATGTCGCCTTTGGGTCCACAAATTGCCTAGCGGGACGCCTATCCCAGACGGTAGGTTTCGGCCATAAACCGACATTTTTTAACGGAAGGTCCGGTTTACACCTAACTCCGGACGTAGCTAGGCGCACCACGATGGTCGCGAATTAGTCAATACCAGTTATCGCCAAACAAAGAAAAGGGCGCCCTGACACGCCGCTTTGTTGAGGTCAGTTAGGGTTTTTTTTTGGGATGGCCACCCCAATAACCTGCGTCAGCCCACCATCAATGGGAAGGTCAACGCCTGTCACCCACCGGGACTCATCACTGGCGAGATAGACCGCAGCCCATCCAGTGTCCCAGCCCGTCCCTGCT
>CAUZWH010000028.1:0-14774 GCA_963583675.1 Alphaproteobacteria bacterium | reverse complement strand
ATAGGCCACGCGACCGCCCTGCGCCAATGAGGTTGCCATATCGGGCGAGCCGAGAACGCGCCCGATCGCGGTTGCGAGCGCGGACGCGTCGTCGATTGGAACGAGCAATCCGTTGCGGCCATCTTCGATCAACGAAGCCGGACCCGCCGCGGCTGCGGCAACGACCGGCTTGCCGTTAGCCCACGCCTCGATCACGACATTACCAAGCGGTTCGTTGCGGGAAGGGCATACATAGAGATCGGCGGCAGCATATAGTGCCGCCGTATCCTCACGCCAGCCCAGGAAGCGAACCCGGTCGTTAATCCCAAGGGAATTCGCTCTTGTCTTGAGATCGTCGTCCAACTTGCCGGATCCGGCCAGCCAAAGGAACGCGGTCGGCAAGTCGACCAGTGCATCGAGCAGCACGTCAAATCCCTTGTTTTCATGCAATCGGCCCAGTGCCAGGAGCAAAGGGACGTCGGCCGGCGTGTCCAACGCCGCCCGCGCGACCGGTTGCGCAGGCGAGGCATCCACGAAATTCGGCAGGTAGCCCACACGACCGGTGGGCCAGCCCGTGCTGGTAACGTAGTCGACGATGTCTTGGGTGTTGGCGATCAGATGATCGCAGCCGCGATAATATTTCAGATTGTAGTAGCCGCCGAGCCGGCCGACATGAACGTATGAGCCCTGCTTGGCGTCGTGAGGGCAAAACCGGGTTGCCCGGTTCATCCATGTCAGGACGATTTGTGGCTGGAAGCGCGCGATCGATTTGCGCAACCTACTGGTGGTAACCAGATCAAAAACTCCCCCGAAGACGAGCTCTTCCGGCTCGAAGTCCGCCTCACGCAAGCGCTGCGCGACATAGGCGTTGTGCTTGACGACGACGTGCTGGTCGACGCCTGCATCCCGCAACGCGCGCACAAGGCGCACGAAAAATGCCTCGGCGCCGCCCGGATTCGGCCCCGCCATCGCCTGAAGTATGCGCAAGCCCCTCGGCATTAACGATCCCGACAGCGCTGGATCATTCGTTTTCGAGACGCGCTTTGAGGTGTGCCAATAACGGATAGAGCCCAGCGCACAATGCGATCAGGAAGCCGTAGGCGCCTTCTCGATAACCACGACGGGACACGTAGCATTTGAAGAACCGAGTCACGACACGTCGGAGATTTCGCGGCAGGCCGCCGATGTCGCCGCTAGCGCGCAAGTCCCTGGCACGTGCCGTCGAGTAGCGATCGAGGCGGCGCAACATGTCGCTAATGTCGCGGTCGACATAATGCACCATGGGTTCGGTCAAGCGACGGCGGACTCCGGATAGTTCGAGCGATGGATGGATACGCTGGCCACCCCACCGCTTGGCGCCGCGCGCAGACAAGCGCGGCGCAGCACTCACCCCCCAGGATGCCCCCCAGCCATGGCGAACCAGACGGTCGCCGATGTAGTTGTCGAACGGGATCAGGAAATAGCCGGGTTCGGCGCCCTCGATAGATCGCCGCACATCCTCGGCAAGCGCCTGGTTCACGCGCTCATCGGCGTCAACTTCGAGAATCCAATCGCCCGTGCAGGTGTCGAGACCGAGATTGCGGCGGTCGCCCTCGATGGGCCAATCGCCCTCGACGACATGCTCGGTAAACCGGCGTGCGATCGCAGCTAAGCTATCCGTGCATCGGTCCAAAACGACGACGATTTCATCGGCAAATTCGAGGCGCTCGAGGCACGCCCCGAGTTGGGCTTCCTCGTTGTGGGCAACCACCAGGGCGGAAAGCTTCGGCGATGACGGCATGGCGTCACTGTGTCCCGGTCGACGACATGAGATCGAGCGCAGCCTGCTCAACGGCATCAACTGTGAGGGACGTCATGCGCGACGTCTGGTCGCGATAATCGTAATCGGTGGCGCTGACCAGTTCTTCGTAGGTTTCGGGCGTACGCACGTGAGCGGCGTTGCGACCTCGCGGGGCATAGTGAATCTCCCGACTGGGGCCGAATAGACCCAGCGTCGGAGCACCACTGGCCGCTGCGAGATGCATGAGGCCGGAGTCGTTGCCGATATAGAGCGCGCAGCGTTCGAGACAGGCGTAGAGCGTTAGCAGCTCTTCGGTGCCAACCAGGTCGATACGACGCCCTTCTGCGACATCGCGAATAACAGGTTCGGCCGCCGGCCGCTCCCGCGCGCTGCCGAGAATGGCAACGTCGGCCCCATCGAACCGCGCGCCCGACCGTGTAAGCCGTTCAACCAGCTGTGAGAACGAGGCCGCCGGCCATTGTTTGCCACCCCAATTTGCGGTCGGGCCGATTGCGAGAACTGTGTCAGATTCGGGAATTAGTTCGGCGGCACGTGCGCGATGCGCGTCGGCGGCAAAGAGCCGGGGCATGGCCGGATCGCGCAGCCCGAACAGGTTGCTGTACATCTCGGTGCGGTGGACCACGTCATTGCCATTGTGCAGGACGTAGCGTTTGCGCGCCAATAACAGCCAGGCCAGCGCGGATGAGCGTAGATCGACGACGATATCCCACACCGTGGTCGTCGAACGAAGCCATAACTCGAACCAATGGGCGGCCCAGGGTTTCTTTGCCAGCGCGATGACGCACTCCACATTGGGCGTGGCCGCGAATAGCGGTGCGGCGACAGGTCCGCAGGCGATCGTGATCCGCGCATTGGGATTTCGTTCAATCAAATGTGCGAGCAGTCCCGATGACAATACGGCGTCGCCGAGGCGGTTGGCCGTGACGAAAAGAATGTTCATTAGCGACGCTGATTTGCGGGTCTGCTACGACTTGATTTTGGTGTCAAGCTTGGCGAGCCAGTCGATGATTCGCTTGGCGTTAACACTGAGGTCGGAACGGCCATAGATCGAGCGGCTATAGATCGCCAGGGTCGACCCACCACTCTCGGAGTTCAAAAACTGGACCGTGATGATGTCAGGATAGCGCATCAGCGACGAGCGCTGCACATAGTCGTAGACCTGCCGTTCTTCGTCCTCGGCAACCAGCTCCACGCGCGGCTCGGCGCCCACAACCTGCTGCCAGGCGGATCGCAAATCTTCGACCGAGGCGTCGAAGGCCGGGCTCTCGGCATCGACTTTGGCCTGGCACAAGCCTGGCGGACAAACAATATACTGGTTCGGTTTAGCCGTGCGCTGCAGCGTCGCGAAATCGATCCGCGGAAGCTCTCCCACTGAGAATAGAGATGTCAGCATGCTGCCCTCCACCGCGATGAGCGCCGCGGCCACCGCGATGGCGGCAACCGCGATCGCAACCCGTTTCAACCACTTCATGCCGATGATTTATACGCTGGCGATTCTACGCTTGCCAGGGCCGTGTCGCGCTGCGGTTGCGGGCTTTTGCGAGAACGCCTTGTCTTCGGGCTCTGCTTCGCCTAGTTCATTGCTGCGCGAGTGCGCTTGGAGAGATCTGAATGACAGCTAAAGCCTTTATTGTTCTTGGCGACCGCGGCGTTATCTCGGTCGTTGGTGCCGATACGTCTACCTTCCTCCAAGGCTTGATCTCCAACGATATCAACAAGGTGGATGCGAGCCACGCGATCTACGCGACCCTGCTCACCGCCCAGGGCAAGTTTCTCCACGATTTTTTCATCGCCGCCACGCCGGATGGCGACGGCGTTTTGATTGATTGCGAACGCGGCCGCCTCGATGACCTGTTGCGGCGCCTGACGATGTACAAACTTCGCGCCGCGGTCGATCTATCGGACGTTAGCAGCGACTTCGACGTCGTCGCGCTGTTGGGTCCAGATAGCCTGGCCGACGCAGGCCTGCCGCCGGAGCCAGGCGCGGCGCGGCCGTTAGGCGGCGGAATCGTCTTCACCGACCCCCGTATCGCCGAGATGGGCGCGCGCGCGATCCTTGCGGCGGAAACCGGCGTCGGAGCGCTGACCAGTGAGGGCTTCACGCCGGGCAACGCAGACGATTACCGCACGCTGCGCCTCACGCTCGGACTGCCCGATGGCAGCCACGACATTGTCGTCGACAAAAACTTTCCGCTGGAGTGCGGCTTCGAGGAGCTGAACGCGATCGATTACGAGAAGGGCTGCTACGTCGGCCAGGAACTAACCGCACGAACCCACTATCGCGGCAAAATCCGCAAGCGCTTGATGCCGGTCGTCATCGACGGTCCGCTACCCGAACCGGGAACTGCAGTGATGCATGGTGAGCGCGAGGTTGGCGAAATTCGCTCGGGCGCGGCAGATCGCGCGATCGCACTGATTCGTATCGAGCCATTCGAAGCGGCGCAGCAAAAGAAGGAATTCTTTACTGCCGGGTCGGCAACAGTCACGCCGATCAAGCCGGATTGGGCTAGCTTTTAAGGGAGATTTAGGTGCTCGACCATATTTCACTGGGGGTCAGCGATCTGCAGCGCAGTCGTGCGTTCTATCGCGAGGCACTGGCGCCGCTTGGGCTCTCCCCGATCTTCGATTTCGACGACTCCACCGGTTATGGCCGGGACGGCACGCCATTCTTCTGGATCAGCCGCTCCGCCGACGCAACGCCGGAACAAGGGCTCCATATCGCGTTTGCCGCCGCGACCCACGAGGCCGTGCATGCCTTTCACGCAGCAGCGACAGACGCCGGGGCGACCGACAACGGTGCACCGGGGCCGCGACCGCAATACACGCCGACCTACTACGCAGCATTTATCATCGATTTCGACGGCCACCACATCGAGGCGGTGTGCCGCAACGGCTAGCACCAAATACAAATGGTCAAGCGTTGTGCCTGGGTCGGCGACGATCCGACCTATCTCGATTATCACGACACCGAATGGGGCGTGCCCGAACATAACGATCGCGCCCTGTTCGAGAAGCTTATTCTCGACGGCTTTCAGGCGGGCCTCTCGTGGCTGATCATTCTGCGCAAGCGCGACAATTTCCGGCGCGCCTTCGATGGCTTCGAGCCTGAAAGAATCGCGCGTTATAACAAACGCAAGATCGAGTCGCTGATGAAAGACGCCGGCATCGTCCGCAATCGCCTCAAGATTGAAGGCACGGTGCCGTGCGCCAAAGGATACCTGCAAATCCTTGATGAGGTCGGCAGCTTCGACGAGTACCTATGGCAGTTCACCGACGGGCGCACCCTTCAGAACAGGTGGCGTTCCCTTTCCGAACTGCCGGCCGAAACACCGGAATCTAAGGCGATGAGCAAGGCGCTGAAGGAACGCGGTTTCAAGTTCGTGGGTCCGACGATCTGTTACGCGTTCATGCAGGCGGTCGGCATGGTCAACGATCACGCGGTCGACTGTTTCCGCTACAAGGCGCTCAAATAGCCCGATGATTCGTAGCTGTAGTGACGCCGACGTTGACGCGATCTACGCCATTATCAACGACGCAGCTCAAGCCTATCGCGGCATCATACCCGCCGATCGCTGGCATGAACCGTATATGCCACGCGAAGAACTGCGCGGCGAAATCGGTGCCGGCGTTGCCTTCCTCGGCTATGAGGGCGATGGCGATGGCGATGGCGATGGCGAACTTGTCGGCGTGATGGGGGCGCAACCGGTCAAGGACGTTACCCTGATTCGACATGCCTATGTGCGCACCACGCTGCGCCGACGCGGGGTTGGCGCAGCACTGCTTCGCGAATGTCTTGCCCGCACCGACCGGCCGGTCCTGATTGGCACCTGGGCCGCGGCGATTTGGGCAATCAGTTTCTACGAGAAGCACGGGTTCGCCGTCATCGATGGCGATGAGAAAAACCGCCTGCTCAAAACCTACTGGTCAATCCCGGAGCGACAGGTCGAAACATCGGTCGTACTGGCGGACCCGCGGTGGTTTCAGCGACCTTGATGGCTTGCACACCGCAGCGCTTGGCGGGCTTCGCGATCTCGCGGCGCAGCCACACGGTTTCAGCGGCGCTACCACGGTGCAAAGAGAGCAACGACCCTCACCCCATCCCTCTCCCACTCCGCGGGAGAGGGAGCCAACCGAGCGCACGATAAAAGCCCTCTCCCCAAGTTCTATTTTGGGGAGAGGGTTGGGTGGGGGGGCGAATACGCTTGGGAGACGTGGCAGTTGCCGGAGTACAGCGAGCGGTGAGGTTCCCTCGGCGTTGCGACCGATCGCCATGAGGTTTTTTGTTTCTTGGGCTTATTTAGAGCTCAATCGTCAGCCAGCGCAGCTTGCGCCGCTGCCAGGCGGGCGATCGGCACGCGGTAGGGTGAACATGATACGTAGTCGAGTCCGATCGTGTGGCAGAAATGAACCGACGCCGGATCGCCACCATGTTCGCCGCATATTCCTAGTTTGAGATCAGCTCGGGTGGCACGGCCGCGCTCGCTGGCAAGCGTGAGCAGTTCGCCCACCCCCTCGACATCGAGCGAAGCGAAGGGATCGGTTGCAAGGATCCCGGCGCGTTCATAGTCGCCGAGGAACGAGGCCGCGTCGTCACGGCTGATCCCAAATGTTGTTTGTGTCAGATCGTTGGTGCCAAAGCTGAAGAACTCGGCGGTCTCGGCGATGTCGCCAGCTCTTAATGCGGCGCGCGGCAGCTCAATCATTGTTCCAACCAGATAGGACGGCATCTTCCCGCATTCCGCCGCGACCGCAGCGGCGACGCGATCAATGTATCCCTTGATAATGTCGAGCTCTGCCTTGGTAGCAATAAGCGGAATCATAATCTCGAGCACCGCCGCGGCACCGGTTTCGGTGTCAATATCGCTCGCCGCCTCGAGTATCGCCCGCGCCTGCATTTCATAAATCTCGGGGTAGGAAATTCCCAGACGGCAGCCGCGATGGCCCAGCATCGTGATTGGCTTCCTGGAGCTCGGCAATACGCCGGCGCAACTGGGCCGGATCGACGCCGGCTGCCTCGGCCACGGTGGCGATTTCCTCGGTCGAATGGGGCAAAAACTCGTGCAGCGGCGGATCTAGCAGGCGGATTGTCACCGGACGCGCGCCCATGATGCGGAAGAGTCCGGCAAAATCCTGCCGCTGCATCGGCAGCAATTTGTCCAACGCAAGACGCCGCCCTTCGGTATCGCTCGCCAGTATCATTTCACGCACCGATACGATGCGCTCGGCATCGAAGAACATGTGCTCGGTGCGGCATAGGCCGATCCCCTCGGCACCGAACTCAATCGCGACTTCAGCATCGTGTGGGGTTTCGGCATTGGTGCGCACGCGCAGGCGGCGAAACTTATCGGCCCACCCCATCACGGTCGCAAATTCGCTCGACAGTTCGGCCTGAATGGTGGGCACCTCGCCGAACAGAACCTCACCGACCCCGCCATCGACCGTAATTACGTCGCCCTTAACGAAGATCCGGTCGCCGACACTCATTTGCTCTAACTCGGCGTCGATCAGCAAACTGCCGGCGGCGCAGACGCAGGGCCGCCCCATGCCGCGGGCGACCACGCGGCATGGCTGGTCATGCCACCGCGGCTGGTGACAATCGCCTTGGCCGCGTGCATGCCATGAATGTCTTCGGGGCTGGTTTCCGCGCGCACCAAAATCACTGCCTCACCCTGTTCGGCGCGTTGCTCAGCATCATCTGCGGTAAACACGATCTTGCCGACGGCTGCACCCGGCGACGCGGGCAGGCCTTTGACAATGAGATCGCGAGCCGCGCTGGGGTCGAGCGTCGGGTGCAAGACCTGATCAAGCGACGCCGGATCGATGCTGGCGACCGCGCGGCGTTCATCAATCACGCCTTCCGCAACCATGTCGACCGCGATCTTGAGCGCCGCCGCTGCGGTGCGCTTTCCACTCCGGGTTTGCAGCATCCACAGCTTACCGGCCTGAACGGTGAACTCGATGTCCTGCATATCCTGGTAGTGCGCTTCCAGCCGCGCCGCGACGCCGGCCAGTTCGCCAAACGCGTCGGGCATTAATTCGTCCAGCGCGGGGCGCACGTCTGCCGCCGACGTCACGATGGGCTGGGGTGTTCGAATGCCAGCGACGACGTCTTCGCCTTGGGCGTTGATCAGGAACTCGCCAAAAATACCGGGCGTACCGGTCGACGGGTCGCGCGTAAAGGCGACGCCGGTTGCGCAGTCGTCCCCCATATTGCCAAACACCATCGACTGCACGTTGACGGCCGTGCCCCAGCTCTCGGGAATATTGTGGAGCCGGCGATAGGTGTTGGCGCGCTGGTTGGTCCAGGAATTGAACACCGCACCAATGGCACCCCACAGCTGATTGTGGGGATCCTGCGGGAATGGCGATCCGAGCTCGGCCTCGACGTAGCTCTTATAAGCGGCGACCACATTCTGCCAATCATCGCCGTTGAGTTCGGGATCATCGACGTAACCACAGTCTTGTTTGTGGGATTCGAGGATATCTTCGAAACCATTGTGATCGAGCGCAAGCACCACGTTGCCGTACATCTAGACAAACCGGCGATAGCTGTCCCAGGCAAAGCGCGCGTCGCCGCTGGCCGCGGCCGAACCGGCAACGGTGTGATCGTTGAGACCGAGATTAAGCACCGTGTCCATCATGCCGGGCATCGACGCGCGGGCACCGGAGCGGACCAAAACCAGCAACGGCAGTTTGGGATCTCCGAAGCGTGCGCCGACTTGCTCCTCGATCCGCTTGAGCGCGGTATCCACGACGGCCGCCAGGTCGTCGGGGTAGCGGTTATCGTTGGCCAGGAAAGCCGCACAAACCTCAGTCGTGATGGTGAATCCGGGTGGCACGGGCAAGCCGAGGTTGGCCATTTCGGCGAGATTGGCACCCTTGCCGCCGAGCAGGTCGCGCATTGCCGCGCGACCGTCGGCGACACCATCGCCGAACGCGTAGATCCACTTCTCCATAACCCAGCTAACCTTCGATCAAGGAGAAATCCGCGACCGAGTGAAACAGCACTCGCACTTTATCCATCAGACGCAAACGATTGACTCGCAGCGCGGCGTTGTCAGTGTTGACGGTCACATTCTCGAAAAACGAATCGATCGTGGGACGGAGAGCGGCGAACGTTGTGAACGCCTCGCCAAACGCGTCTTCGTTCAGCCGATCGTCGACCCGTGCGCTTATGGCGGAAAGTTCGTCGAACAACTTGCGCTCTTCGTCCTGAACGAATCCGCCCGGATTGACATCGCTACCCGCGAAGGACGTGCTGTCCTTTTTTTCCTCGATCGCCAGGATATTTGCGGCGCGACGATATGCCGTCAGTAGGTTTTCGCCATCGCTGCTCGCGAGGAAACCCTGGAGTGCTTCTACACGCGCAATCAGGCGCACGAGATCGTCTTCGCCGGTGAGCGCGAATACCGCGGAGATCAGATCGTGGCGAATGCCGCGCTCGCGCAAGTGAACCTTGAGCCGGTCGGCCAGAAACGCGAGCAGTTCGTCAGCCAGAGCGCCGTCGATCTGAGTGTCCGGTTTGGCGGCCGGCGGCGGCACATCGAGGAACACAGCGCGCAACGGAATGCGGAGGTGGTTCTCCAAAACCAGACGAATAATGCCGAGCGCAGTGCGCCGTAGCGCGAAGGGATCCTTGGAGCCGGTTGCCCGCAGGCCGACGGCAAACATCGATACCAGCGTATGGATCTTGTCGACCAACGCGACCGCGACCGATACCGGCGCCGTGGGGCAAGGATCGGCTGGCCCCTGCGGCCGATAGTGATCGGCGATAGCGCCGGCGACCGCGGGGCTCTCGCCGTCGTTGAGCGCATAGTAGCGACCCATAACGCCCTGAAGTTCGGGAAACTCGCCGACCATCTCCGACAACAGATCGGCCTTGCAGAGGCGAACCGCATTGGCGACCTCGCCGTGATCTGCGCCGGGGACATGCTTGATGACCCCGGGAACCATGATCTCCATGCGGTAGACCTTTTCGGCCAGCGTGCCGATATCGGCGTGGAAAATAACCCCTTCGAGGTTTAGTACGTTGGCCCTGAGCGGCTTTGATCGATCCTGATCCCAAAAGAACTTCGCGTCGGCAAGCCGGGCCCGTAAGACGCGTTCGTTGCCCGCGATGATCGCGGCGCCCCCGTCGCTCGCTTCGAGATTGGCGACAAAAATGAAACGCGGTGCCAGCGATCCATCCGCCGCGCGGAGCGCGAAATACTTCTGATGGCCGCGCATCGCTGCCGTCAGTACTTCGGGCGGAACATCCATAAAGTCCGCATCGATACTGCCCATGAGAACGACCGGCCACTCAACGAGACCGTTGACCTCGGCAAATAAGGCGTCATCCGGCGCAACCTCCAAACCCTCGGCGCCCGCCAATTCGGCTGCGCGCTCGCGAATAACGCGTTCGCGTTGGCGATCGTCGAACATCACTTTCGCGGCGTCGAGGTAAAGGCGGTAGTCGCTCACATTGTTAACGATGATTCGATGGGGCTGATGGATACGATGACCAGCCGTCATATTGGCCGCGGTTAGATGGCCGAAGGTAAATGGCACGACCTCGCCTTCGAACATGCACAGGATCGAATGCAGCGGCCGCACCCATTTCATTTCATAGGCGCCCCAACGCATCGACTTCGGCCAGCCAATAGACGCCAGCGCGGTGGGAAGGATCTCCCCGATCACCTGCGCAGCGGGACGGCCCTGCTGCGATAGGACGGCATACAAGACCTTACCTTTATCAGTGTCGCGCTCTTCCACAGCGTCGCGTTCGAGACCAACTGATTTCAAGAACCCCGCGATCGCTTTTTCCGGCGCATCTGCCCGTGGCCCCTTGCGCTCAACGATTACATCGGGTTGCTCGGTTGGCAGGCCCTCGACAAAAAGGGTGAGACGTCGTGGCGTCGAGAACGCCTGAGTGGTGGAAAATTCGAGTCCCGCTTCTTTGAGCGCACGGGTAACCGCGCGTTCGAGATCCTCGGCTGCACGACGCTGCATGCGCGCGGGAATCTCCTCGGAAAGCAACTCCAATAACAGATCGGACATGCGGCGTGTGCCTTAAGCAGCCTGGTTCAAGCCCTGGCTCTTGAGCCAGGCCTCGCAACAGCCTTTGGCGAGCGCACGCACCCGCGCGATATAGGCGGCACGCTCGGTTACGCTGATCACACTGCGGGCGTCGAGGAGGTTAAACAGGTGGCTCGCCTTCATGCACTGATCGTAGGCCGGTAGTGACAGATCGCGATCGAGCAATGCCGCACATTCGGTTTCGGCATCGGCAAAATGGGCTAACAATTTATCGGTGTTGGCGTATACAAAATTGAAGGCGGAGAACTCCTTCTCCGATTGAAGATAAACATCGCCATAGGTTACGCCGCGACCGTTCCACATTAGATCGTAGACGTTGTCGACCCCCTGCACATACATGGCCAAGCGCTCGAGACCGTAGGTGATTTCGCCGGTCACCGGCTGGCAGTCGATACCGCCGACTTGCTGGAAGTAAGTGAATTGCGAAACTTCCATGCCGTCGCACCACACTTCCCAGCCAAGGCCCCAGGCCCCCAATGTCGGACTCTCCCAATCATCCTCGACAAAACGGATGTCGTGGTTGCTCATGTCGATGCCCAGCGCTACCAAGCTTTCCAGGTAGAGCTGCTGGATATCGTCCGGTGACGGCTTCAGCACAACTTGAAACTGATAATAATGCTGCAGGCGATTGGGATTCTCACCGTAACGACCATCGGTCGGGCGCCGCGATGGCTGCACATAGGCTGCCCACCATTCGCGCGGACCCAACGCTCTTAGCGTGGTTGCCGGATGAAATGTACCGGCGCCAACCTCAAGGTCATAGGGCTGAAGAATCACACAACCCCGCCCACTCCAAAAGGCTTGCAGCCTGAAGATAAGATCTTGGAATGTCTGCGCAGGTTCGCTGCGGGCCGGCATATTCGAGTTCTCCGGGGATAGCGGCGCGGCAATGTATGAAGCGGCTCCGAGGCGGTCAAGGCAGCGCGCGACACACCATCTCAATTATTCGCCGGGTCAGCGTACCTAACGGCGAGTGTCTGTCATCGGGCAATTGCCGCGATCGCAAACGATGGGTCTCCGGGTTTCGACAAAGGTGTCGCAAACCGAGCAGCGCGTGAGATCTTCGATTTTCTCCTGGGGTGGCTTGTCGTCGACGTTTGCAGATCCGCTCGAGCTGCTCCTAAACCACTTGCCCACGAAGCGAAAGCCGTACCAAACGAAGAGGACAATCGCGACGGTAAAGAGGAGCTTGAACAGCACTGATCGGGTCGCTCGGTTACAGCCCGTACCGGTTCCACAGAAACCGTTCCTCGGCAGCGGCAAGTAGACCCTCCGCCAAATTTTGGCCGAGAGAGCTGGAAAGCTCGAAAGGCGTACGCCGGTTCATTTCGTCACGGCGAAACATCGACAACAATCCCTGGCGGCGCATCAACAGGCGAAGTTCGACCTTGTCGCCAAATTTTGCCCGCATCACCGAACGCACATCACCAATTCCGTCGATCAACCCGAGGTCAACGGCGTTGGGACCGGTCCAGAACTCACCGGAAAACAGCGCTCGCGCGTTGCCTTTCAAACGATCGCCCCGGCGCGCGCGCACCAGTTCCTTGAAATTCTCGTGGAGCTCTTTTTGTAGTGACTTCAGACGCTTAACGTCCAATTCCTTTTCTGGGGAAAACGGGTCGAGGACTGATTTTTTGTCGCCAGCGGTGTAAAGCCGGCGCTCAATACCCAGCTTTGCCAGCGCCTCGTGGAAGCCGAAACCGCCATAGATCACACCGATCGAGCCTATAATCGAATTTTCGTTGGCGTAGATTTCGTCAGCCGCGCAAGCGAGCCAATATCCTCCAGACGCGGCAACATCTTCAGTGAACGCATAGACTGGCTTCTTCTTCTCCTTCGCCAACGCCCGGATACGGTCGCAGATCAACGCCGATTGAGCAGGTGAGCCGCCCGGCGAATTAATAACAAGCGCGATCGCAGAGACCCGCTGCATCGAGAACGCCCGCTCGATCTGGGGAGCCAGGCTCGCCAGGCTCAGACCGCTGCGGAACTTTGAGCCGGTCGCGATTACGCCATTAAGTCGAAGGACAGCAACCACGGGCGCCCGTTCCGAAATACCGATAAACGGCAGCCAGGATATCGGCGGCGTGCTGCGAATTGCGGATAGAACCATGGATATTAGATAAACACTGTAACGGCGTCCGGCAAGCTATCGCGGTAGCGTGAGCGCATCTCCGCCGCGCAGAATCATTTCCGCGGTCGGCGTGTAGTGCCCGTCGTCGCCATGCAGCACCATGCCGCTAAGCAGGCGAACCGGGGCGTTGCTGCCGCGCGTTCCCTGCACGATCACGCGTTTCGCCGCTTTGCCCGTCTTCGGCCAAAGCGGCAAGACACAAATATTTCCGGCTTCTCGACCAAGTTCATGCAGGAGTTCATCGAGCCGTTCGGCGGGAAAGATCACCGTAATTCTGCCGCCGGAGCGAAGCTGACGCTGACTACATGCGAGCCAATCCGACAACCCCACACGCTGCTCGGCATGGGCCTGGGCTTTCGCCGGGTTGGGAGAAACGCGGCCACGTCCTGCGCGATAGAAAGGTGGGTTCGTAACCACGTGGTCGTAGGCACCGCCGGAATCGGTCGTCAGGGCCGTAATATCAGCGCAGGCGAAAGAAACCGCATCGGATAGGCCGTTTTCGCGCGCATTGTCGTTTGCGAGATCGACCAAGCTGCGATCCACTTCAATCCCAGTTACTTTGACACCGGGTATGCGGTGTGCGACGCAGAGCGCGATCGCACCGCTGCCGGAACCCGCATCGAGTACGGTTTCGCCCGGTTTTGCGCGAACCGCGGCGGCGGCAAATACTGCGTCAATCGAGATTCGTTCGCCTTGGCGGGGTTGTTTAAGCGCAAGTCGGCCGCCGAGAATTTCATCGACGCTGAATGAGGGCTCGCGCATGACGTCGTCGATCGCACGTGATTCGATGCGGGACCGGTCGGATAGCGGAACCGGCGGCGTCATTGAATATCCGCCTTTTTTATTATGCGTCGCGCCAGAGTTTCGTCGCTAGCCGCCACCATCAAACGCTGCGGAATGGCGGAGATGCTACCCTCGGCAAAGCTCGTGTGGGTATCGAAGATTACTGCCTCAATCTCGGAATCCGCCAGCAGGGCGACCAACCAGGACAACCATACAGTATCGTTGGTCCGTAAGAGCTCGATGATTCCAGTGCTGGTTGAGTTCATGTAACGGTCATCGTTTGCCCACGCGTTCGGAAAAGTACAACTACCATAACTCGTTAGGATTGCTTGACCGGCCGGATGGCCGCCTTCTATGCTCGCGCCAGCCGCCCCACAACGTCAAGCAAGGGCGGCAAAAAATTGGGCTCACGCCACTGGGGAGGGCGTAAATTGGCGGTAGTCGTTCCACTTGATGGGGATCGTCGGCGAGGCGATGAGGCGCTGCACGTGCTGCAGTATCTGGTCCGCGACGAACTTACCCAGGTCAACGACGTGATTGTCGCGCGGATGCAAAGCCGCGTCGAGCTGATCCCAACACTGGCGAGCCACCTAATAGCGTCGGGCGGCAAGCGCCTGCGACCGATGCTGACACTAGCATCCGCCAAACTCTGTGGCTACAGCGGCAACCGCCAACTCAAGTTGGCGGCGTGTGTCGAGTTCATTCATACGGCGACGCTGCTGCACGACGATGTCGTCGACGAAAGCGACCTGCGGCGTGGCGCGGCAACGGCCAACGCCGTATTCGGCAACGAGGCCAGCGTTCTGGTCGGTGATTTCCTGTTTAGCCGATCGTTCCAGCTGATGGTCGAAGATGGCTCGCTGCGAGTGCTGGAAATCCTATCGAATGCATCGTCGGTCATCGCCGAAGGCGAAGTTGCCCAGCTTCTAACCAACAACGATACGTCGACCAGCGAGGACGCCTATTTAGAGGTCATACGCGCCAAGACCGCCGCACTATTCG
>CAUZWH010000027.1:0-14846 GCA_963583675.1 Alphaproteobacteria bacterium | reverse complement strand
GGTCGGGTTATTACTAGCGAGCCATCATCGGACACATCGCTGACGGCAATAAGAGTTTGTTGAAACGTGCTCAAGGTTTGCCGAAAATTCCGTTCGACATAGCCCTGGAACAGGGTCGACAACAACTCGCCACCAGAGCCAGGACAATCCATACGCCCGCGCCCAACATCAGGCGAAGCGCCAGCGAGTTACGTGTCATCACCGGCAGGCTCTTCGGTCGACATGCGGTAGCCGAGCCCGCGCACCGTGTGAACTAGCCCGCCACCGATTTTCTTGCGCAGACGACCGATGAACACCTCGATCGTGTTGGAGTCGCGGTCGAAATCCTGATTGTAAATATGCTCGGTGAGTTCAGTGCGGTAAACGACCCGATCCTGATGGTGAACGAGGTAATTGAGCAGGCGGTATTCTTGCGCCGTGAGTGTGATTGGCATATCGGCGAGGTAAACGCGGCTGCGCCGAGTGTCCACGATCAACGGACCGCACGAGAGCTCGGCCGATGCGTGGCCGGACGCGCGGCGGATGACCGCGCGCAAACGCGCTAATACCTCTTCAATTTGAAACGGCTTGGTGACGTAGTCGTCAGCCCCGGCGTCGATCCCCGACACCTTCTCGCTCCAGCGATCGCGGGCGGTTAGAACAATCACGGGCATCGAACGGCCGGCTTCGCGCCACCGCTCAAGGACAGAAATGCCGTTGAGACCAGGCAGGCCGAGATCGAGGATTACAGCATCATATTCTTCGGTATCGCCAAGGAAGTGCCCTTCCTCGCCGTCGCCCGCAACATCGACCGCATAATCGGCCGCCGCCAGCGCTTCAGCGAGTTGACTGCCGATTGTCTCGTCACCCTCAACAACAAGAACGCGCATGGGGTCAGTCCCTCATGGGGAAAATCATCGCACGCCGAGAATCTGCGCATCGCGGGCGCGAACGTTGACGATCACAACCCTGCCATCGGGCCGCAAGACTTTCACCGAATAATGCCAGTCTCGCGGGCCTCCAGTGCGGTTCAGGCGCACGTCGAGCACTTTGCCGCCGTACTCGCTGCGCACTTTCGCCGCGATAGTGCGGAGCGGTAATATTTAGCCCGACCGCACCGCGTCGCGGGCGCGATTGTGCTCGCTCGCCGCCACCGGCGAAGCAAGTGCGAGCGCCAATCCGGCCACCAATCCGACCACAGGGCCGACTTTTGTGAGGAATCGCAGCATCGGTCGATCATACAGCGAACCAGATGAATCGCGCATGAACCGGAGCGCTGCCGGAGTTGTCCTCATCCTCGCATAGCGCCCCCCTGACAGTCGTCAACTAACAGGGAGCCTCCGCCATGAGAACCGCCAAGATACTTACCGTTTGCCTGGCCCTCACGATTCTTGTTTCGGCGTGCCATCGCCACCACCACGGCCACCACGGCTTCCATCACAAAACCAATAATCATCATCTGGTGGTCGTGAGAAACTAAACCCGTGCTCTCTACGTTGGTGAGACCCCGTGGCTTTCGACCAGCTCACAACCTGAACGCAGGATGAACGACTCGCTCAGGTTTGGTTCAGCCGAACATCGTCATAGTCGTCGCGATTTTGATATTCACCTGAATCTGGAGAGAGCAAATGAAGGCACCGAAGACGACGGCCCTCGCAGCGGCGGCATTGTTCGTGACCGCAGCGTTCGCAGCACCCAGCCATGCCGACGACACCAACCTTGGCGGAGTCGTCATTGGCGGGGCGATCGGTGGCTTGCTCGGTTCTACGCTCGGCAAGGGTCGCGGCCGGCTGGTCGCGACAGCGACCGGTGCGCTCGTGGGGTCGATGTTTGGCAAACATCTGGCCCAAGGCCAGCGCGGCTATGTCAGCCGGCCGGCACCACGGCCGGTCTATCATCATCAACGCCGGGGCCATCGCAAAGCGCACCGTCACCATCGCCGTGACCGCCGGCACGCCTATCGATCACGCAATCACGGCAACCATAATTCGCGGGTGGTCTACGTGTGCCCGGTGGCGCCACCGGTCACCGATACGGTTCAAATAACGACGGTCTACGACACCGCGTCGGGTCGTTATTATCGTGAATACCAACGCGAAGTAATCATTAATGGTCAACCCGTGGCTGCCTACGGTCGCGCCTGCCAACAACCCGACGGCAGTTGGCAGATCATCGACGCCGAGCGCCAAACCTACTAGCGACCCAGGTTCGCAATTGCGTAGCTCCCGCGAAAGAATGACCGAGGCAGGTAAGCCTCGGTCATCCCGCCGGCCGCTTAGGCAACTTTACTAGAGTCGGCCGAAACGACACCGACGTCCGCCATCTCGCGCATCGCCTCAGCCATCGATCCGTTGTTATCGATGCCACGACAGGCATCTTCGAGAAGGACGACGTCGAAGCCTTGAGCGCGCCCATCAACAGCCGAGAAGCGAACGCAAAAATCCGTCGCCAAGCCGGTAACGAACAACCGCGTCAGGCCGCGTTCCCGCAAATAACCGGTCAGGCCGGTGGGGGTCTTGCGGTCATTCTCGAAAAACGCCGAATAGGAGTCGATCGTTCGCCGGTATCCCTTGCGAATAATGAGCTCGCAATTCGCAACCTTGAGCTTGTCGTGAAAATCGGCGCCGGGCGAGTGCTGAATACAGTGGTCGGGCCACAGTAACTGCTCCCCGTAATCGACATCGATCATTTGAAAAGGCTCGGCACCGGCATGCTGAGTCGCAAACGAGGTGTGGTCGTTGGGGTGCCAATCCTGGGTGACGACGACATGTTGGAACCGGCTCGACAGCTCGTTTATCACGCCAACGACGTCATCGCCGCGCGGCACCTCGAGGGTGCCCCCTTTACAAAAATCATTCTGAACATCGATAACAAGCAAAACATCGGTACCGGTTGGGGTGATTTGGCTGGCCATCGGGCACACTCTCCTGGTCACGAATCGCGGTCGCTAACCGCGCAGGCGCCAAAATTAGCATCTTCTCGCCCACGCAACCTAGCTCAAGAACAACACGTTTCTGCGACGCTCAGGCGCGCTCCCGATAAAGTATGTAGAGACCGCTGCCGGCGACTATTGCCGCGCCCAGCACCATCAGCGGATCCGGTATGTCTCCAAACACCGCGAAGCCGATCACCATCGCCCAGATCAGTTCGACATAGGTAAACGGGGCAACAACCCGTGCCGCGGTGCGTTCAAAAGCCCGGATCATGCAGTAGTGGCCGCCTGCGCCCAGCAACCCGCTCAATACGAAGATGCCGACATCGAACGCGCTCGCCGGCATCACCCACACAAACGGCAACGCCACGGTCATCGACACCAAGCCGACGATTATCTGGTAGGCGAGCGATGTGGCCGGATGCTCGAGATAACTGATCGAGCGAATAATCAGCTGACCAACGGCAAAACACAGCGCCATCAGCAGCGGCAACATCGCGGCCCAATGGACGATGCCGCCAACACCCGGGCGGACGATTATCAACACGCCGACGAAGCCGACGACGACGGCGCCCCACACGCGTGGGCCGGCCCGCTCGCCGAGAACGGAGCTTACCAGCGCTATCGTAAGCATCGGTGCGACAAACGTGATGGCCACGACCTCGGCGATCGAGATATGCCGCAACGCGTAGGTGGCAAGGACGGTTGCGCTAACTGCGGTCAAACCCCGTACGAGTTGGAGTTTGGGGTGGTTGCTGCTGAACAACCGCGGAACCCGTCTTGGAAATAAGAACAATACGACGACAAAGCTGAAGAAATACCGCGCCCAAACAATTTCGAGCGGCGGATATTTGGTCGCCAAATATTTGAAACACGCAGAAATGCCGACCAGCATCAGAACGCCAATCACCGTGAGAATGACACCGCGGACCGGCGCGTCTTCAGGTCGCAGCCCGCGGGAGGTTAATCTTGAAACACTCATCACATCAGCGGCGTGCGGAGCGCCCGATCATGCTCTGCCTTCGCGCAGCAGAACATAGAGCCCGCTGGCCGCGACGACGGCTGCACCGACCAGAGTCCAAAAATCGGGGAGATCCTGGAAAACCAAGTAACCGACGATCATCGCCCACAATAGTTCGGTGTAGATGAACGGCGCGACGGTCGGTGCCGACGACCGCTCGTATGAGCGAATGATGAAGAAGTGGGACGCACCGGCAAAGAATCCAACCATTACGAGCAACACCCAGCCGGTTGCATCGGGCATCGTCCAATCAAACGGTACGGCCACGGTTGATAAAATCAATCCGACGAGGGTGGTGTAGGCGAGTGACGTGACCGGGTCCTCCAGATGGCCGAGTTTACGCGCAATGATCTGGTTGAATGCATAGCTCACCGCCATTATTAGCGGCAGAATTGCTGTCCATTGAAAGACATCGGTTCCCGGTCTCAGAATAATTAACACCCCGACAAAGGCGATGCCGACCGCCAACCACCCTGCCGAGGTTACCCGCTCCTTAAGAAACAGAGCGGCCAGAATGGTAATCAGAATCGGCGCCGTATTTGTGATCGCCACCATCTCCGCGATCGACATGTGGCGCAGGGCCATGACGAAGAGCACGCTGGCGAACGCAATCAGGCATGAACGCGCGAGATGAAGGCCGAGGTACTGGGTGACGAACATACGGCGCGCGCGCGAGGGAAACACGACGTAGATCAAAACCAGGTTGAAAAAGAAGCGCGCCCAAATCACCTGGGTTGGCGAGAATGTGGCGTTGAGATGTTTGGTCGTCGCAGACATGCCAACCATGAGCAGCATGGCGACGCACATCAGGATAATGCCGCGGAGCGGCGCATCAACCGGGCGCGGCGTATCGGTCATCGGGTCGCTTTCGATACCGCTAACGCGTTCGATACTGCTAACGGGGCGCCGTTCGATAGGCCTCGACGAGACGAAGGAGCCGATGCATCGCACCGTCGCCGACACCGAGTTCGTCGAGATGGGCTACCGTGCTCGCTAGGTATTCGTACGAACTCCCGAGCCGCCCTTCGGCGGTTGCCAGAGCATAGACCGTTTGTTCCAGCGAAACGTCGCGCGCATACCGGTCGTGGCGGGTGTCCATCGTGAACGCGATCGCCGAAATCGAACCGCGTTCGGTTACCGCCCGGATCCACCGCGGCGTGTAGACGCCAGAAAACATCTCACGCCGCCACAAGATTTGAGTTTCGCTTTCGACCCGCTGTGGCGCCAGGCGCAGTACGACCCCGTTGCAGGACCCTCCGGGTTCAAGTCCCAGCACCATGCCGGGGTTGTCTGGCGAGCCACGGCCAAGTGGCGTCCATAAACAGAAATTGCGCCGGAATCCGTACACTCTGGCATTGCGCCGTTCGGCAACATGGACGGCTGGGTTCCACATCAGTGACCCATACGCGAAAACCCAGACACCTTGATTCCCCGGCTTCGAACGCAGAATGGCATTGCGGCTCGCGTCGCGTTCGGCTTCGGATAAAGGCGTGAAACCGGGTTTCTCGCCGACCTGTTTGGCGAGTTGTTTCATGTGTTCTTCGGTCAGATGTTCACGCCGGAATCCACCAGCGAACGGGCCCCACGGATCATCCTGCATTTGGCTATCCGTTTTTTTGCCGGCCATTACTGACGTTGACGTACATTTTGTGCTGGCTGATCTGCGCTCAGCGCCAAGCGTAGATCAAAACAAAGCAAAGTCAGGACGATTGAAAAGCCGGTCGCGTAATCAGGCGGGCCGACGTCGAGAGCGCGTTAGCTGCTGACGGCAGACGGCCAAATGATCGCGCGCTGAGTGGCCCCACTCACTATTGGCATCGAGTTCCAGATAGCGTTCGAAAAACGGCACCGCATCGTCGAACGCCTCATCGCGGTAGTAGAGCCGGGCGAGATTGAACAGGGCGTCGGCAAAGTCTGTATTGATCGATAGGGCTTTGAGGAGATAAGTCCTGGCGGTGCGGAAATCGCCATCGGATTCGGCGAGATCAGCGAGGTTGTACCAAGCTTCGGTGTAGTTCGGGTCGATCAACAAAGCGCGCTCAAAGTAGACCCGTGCCTCTTTCGGCTTACCGCGTTCGCGGGCAACATTGGCAAGATTGAACAACGCCGACGGATCGCTCTTATCAATGTCGACGCATTGCCGATAGTAACGTTCGGCCGCTTCCAATTCGCCGGCGTCTTCGGCCACCTCCGCCGAATCAAACATCTCGTCCAGCGACGGATTGTCGAGCTCGGGGAGCGAAAGCTTCATCTGGCCGTCGAGCTCGGCGAGCTTCTCGCCGATCTTCATGACCAAGCCATCCGGTTCGGACCGGGTCAGGTGGACCTGGGCGAGATTCTGCGGTTGTTCGTTAGGATTGCGCTGCAACGCCAGATTACCGGCAACGATTTCGGCGATGCTCGCCCCTTGACCGATCAATCTCGCTGCTTCCTTGGCGGCGACGACATCGCGAAAACTGCACCAGCCTTCATTCGGCTCGATGACGTCGAACAGCACAATCTGTGCGACTGTTGTTGCATCGAGGCCGGCCTGTGCGGCCAGGCTCTCGACGGACAGCGTTTTCTCCGGCTCATCGATCTCGCGCAACTCGGATAGCGCAAGAAACTGATTCTCGCTGATGCATCGAGCACTGGCGGCGTCGGCCTGATCGAGCTTCCATTGCAGGCGCCCCCCATCGAGCAGACGATAGGCGAAGTGCCCGACGACGACGAAATCGGTATCAGGACTAATGCTGCGTTGGGTGCGGCCACCGCGGCGTTCGACCTCCTGTTTCGCCAATTTCTGCGGCATCGAGCCGAGGCGTCCGAGGAAAACGACGGTCTTATCGTTGAATATCTTCACGTTAGGCGTGCGACCAGTTATGGTTTGAGTATCCCGTGACGGAAGCCGTGAAGCAATGGCAAAGCCTACGCGGCCTTGGTCGCCGCTTTCTTTTCCGACGCTTTGGTTGAAGTTTTAGCCGCGGCGCTTTTTTTAGCCGGAGCTGCCTTGCGACGCTTGCTCTTGGCCGGTGGTTTTTTCAAGCCACCGTCATCGATGCTCTGTTTCAATGCGTCCATCAGATTGATAACTTTGCCGCGCTCCGGCGCCTTGGTGATCACCGGCTTAGTGCCCTTGATCTTTGCCATGACGATCTCGAGCAGTTCTTTCTGATACTGATCCTCGAACTCGCTCGAGTCCCAGGCTCCCTCGTTTTGGGAAATAATCAACTCCGCCAGTTTCAGCGCCTCGTCGTCAAGATCACCGTCGGTGATATCGCTGAAATATTCCTCGTGCCTGCGCACCTCGGCCGCTACACGCAACGTCGTCAGCATTAACCCGTTGCCGCGCAAGGTGATGATGACGCGTCGTTCGCGACCTGAAAGAACCACTCGACCAAGGGCAGCCTTGTTCTTCCCGCCCATTGCCTTATGAATGACACGGAAGGTCTCGTCAGCCACCGGACCGTCCGGCGCGAGAAAATACGGGGAATCGAGAAAGATCGGATCCACATCGTCCGCATCAACGAATTCCTCGATCGTGATCGTCTCGGTCGATTCTATTTGGATCTTTTCAAGATCCTCGTCACCGACAACGATGTATTGGTCCTTCTCGAACTCATACCCTTTGACCAGCTCCGAGCGTTCGACCTGCCCGAGCTCCGGATCGGAGGGTTTCATCTGCACGCGATTATGGGTGTCTTTGTGCAGCCAATTAAACGAGATCCTATTCACAGTCGTGGTCGCGTTGTGCAGTCGCACCGGGCACGAGACCAGTGACAGCTTCAAGTAACCCTTTTATGTCGCTCGGGGCGCCATCCTCAACCTCCAAACGCTGTTACGAACTTCGAGTGTAATTTCTACACTGCCCGCTAGCTATTTGTGAATCCTTAATTTTTGGGCCATGTCATTGGTAATGCGTTGGGTGGAATCATTCATCCCCCGCCAGGGATCTGCCGCCAACGACGCCATTCGCAGAGGCACCGTCTGGTAGTCGAAGTCGCGCGGATCCTCGACCGAGGACAGCTCGTTCCAGTCTAGTGGTGTGGCGGCCGGCGCGCCTGGCCTAGCGCGCAGTGAATAGGACCCGACTGCGGTCGCGCCCCTGACGTTGCGAATGTAGTCAATAAAGATCTTGCCGCGCCGCGCCGATTTGGCGACCGAAGCGGTGTAGCGTCGTGGTTCGCGCTTGGCGAGCGCTTCAACAAACGCCTGGGCAAAATCTTTGAACTTGGCCCAGCCTGTGCGTCGCTCAACCGGGACGACCAGGTGCAAGCCCTTGCCACCGGTGGTGCGCACGAATGCCGCCAATCCCAACTCCAAGAGTTCGGCGCGAATTTGGTGCGCGGCGTCGACCACATCGCGCCATTCCAGCCCTTCATCGGGATCGAGATCAAGAATCAGCCGGTCCGGGCGCTCAGGCTTGTCGACCCGGCAGCCCCACGGATGAAACTCGATCACACCGAACTGAGACAGCGCGAATAGCCCCTTGGCGTCTTTGATGTAGAGATAGTCCTCTCGTTCTTCCGCCTTATTGGAGGGTATGTCGATTTGAAGAACGTTTTCGACCATGCCCTCGTTGGCATGGCGTTGGTAGAAGGTGTCGGCCAACTTGCCGGTCGGGCATCGCACCAGGGTAACGGGCCGATTAATCAGCTCCGGCAACATCCAATTGCCGATGCGTGCGTAGTAGAGGACGAGATCGAGTTTGGTTGGTCCATCGTCTCCGAACATCACACGATCCGGATTGGTCACCCAGATCGCGGCGAGATCGGCATCGCTGACAAGGTTGGGCACCGGCGGGGCGGTCGCCGCCGCCGCAATCGTCTGATCTTCACGCAGGCCTTTGAAGGCGGCCGCCCGAAGCCGGCCCTCGCCGGTTAGCGCACGATACTGGACTTCGGCAAGAAAGCGCGGCTCGGTCCAGGTTACGTCACCCAGCTTCTCCTTGGTCTCGAATGCAAAAAGCGGGGTGTCACGGGCGATCTCAGACAGTGTCTCGCGTAGTTGAACCGCGCTCCGAGCCGTGAAACCGGTGCCAACCTTGCCGAGATAAGCGAGGCCGTTTTTGCCATCTTCGGCCAGCAGCAAAGACCTAAGGCCCCCGGCGGCCGTGGTCTCCCCATAGCCAATCACCAGGAAATCACCGCTGAGCACGCGCTTGGTTTTAAGCCAAGTTTTGGATCGGCCCGGCACATATGCCGCGGTGGCCTTCTTCGAGGTGATGCCCTCCAGACCCATCCGCGAAGCCTGATCGAAGAAAGCCGGACCGTTGCCAGTGAGGTGATCGCTGTACTGAATTGGTGAGGTATCGTGAATCAGCGGTGAAATTAGATCGTCGAGCGTATCTTTGCGTTTGAGGAGCGGCACATTCTTGAGGTCGTATCCGTCGAGGTGGATGAGATCAAAGGCATAGAACACGAGCCGTTCACTGTGGCCGTCGCCGAGTGCATCCTGAAGGGCCGAAAAGCTGGTCCGGCCCTCGCGATCAAGAACGCAGACCTCGCCGTCAATGATTGCGCTCTGGCAACGCAAGTCGTCGAACGCCTCGGCGATAAACGGATAGCGGTAGGTCCAATCGTGGCCGTTACGGGTGAACAGTTTCACCTCCCCGCCGTCGATGCGACAGAGAGTGCGATAACCGTCAAACTTGATTTCATGCAGCCAATCATCGCCATCCGGCGCACGGTCCACCGAGGTTGCCAGCATCGGTTTGGGCGCCTTCCCGGCCGGCGCCTTCTGCGCACCCTTTATTTTGGCAACGGCGATTTTCTTGGCTGGCCGCTTGGGACGGGGCGCGGCGGGTACGGCGGTCGCAGCGAGTTCGTCGACGGTGAGGCCGGAAATAACGCTGAGCGGCTCATCGTCGGTGACAATCCCGTCCGACTCACTCTGCGCGAAGATGTCGCGCTCTTTGATCAACAGCCAATTCTTGCCGTCTTCATCGCGCCCCTTGAGCTGTACCAACATCCACCCACCGCTGAGTTTCTTACCGTCGAGGCGGAACTTGATCTGCCCATTTTCATATTGTTTGTGGGCGTCATCCATTGGTACCCAGGATCCCCGGTCCCAAACAATCATCGGGCCGGCGCCATATTGGCCCTTGGGAATTACATCCTCAAATTCGACATAACTCAGCGGATGATCTTCCACCCGCACGGCGAGGCGTTTGATTTTTGGATCAAGGCTTGGGCCGCGCGTGACTGCCCAGCTTTTAAGAACGCCATAAAATTCGAGGCGGAGATCGTAGTGAAGTCGCGACGCATCGTGCATGTGCACGACAAACCGCTGGCTTGCGCTCGAAACCAGCCCAATGGAATCAGGCTCCGGCGTTTTTGCGAAGTCACGCTTGGCCTTGTATTTTGCCAGGCTTTTGTCGACGCCTTTGATTCTTTGGCGTACGTTTTGCGGTTCGGGTGGCCATCTCAGCTCTTGTCAGTCCCAGGTCAGGCTTTGGCGCCGGACAATGTCGTCACTTCCTATGCTATCGCCGACGCCGGAATGGCAGCGAAAAAATTTCAGCGAAGCGTCGCAGTTTTCTGATTCGTGGTTTAAGCTAACATTAGGGGAAGTTGAACTGGCCGAGGCGTGCGGCGGTGCAGTGTTTGGGCATCGAAAGGCTAACCGGGGGTGATGTATATGCGGGTTGGTTTCGGAGGGGAGACATACGCCTACCTAACTCTCGCGTTCCTGCTTGGCCTGGCAGGCTTGCTCATGCTCAGTGCAGGCGAAGAAGGCGTCATGGTGATGCATGGCGTTATCGTGTTCGCCGCGGCCCTGTATGGATTCTACAAGCTCATCGCGCACGCTTACTCGACGCAGCCGCTCGAACCGGTTGCGCTCAGCTACAACGATTCGATCACGCGCGTCGCGATCGTCCTCACCGTTATTTGGGCTTTGATCGGTTTTGGGGTCGGTGATTGGCTTGCCTGGCAGCTCGCGTTTCCGGATCTTAACTTCGATTCGTCATGGACCAATTTCGGGCGCGTACGCCCAGTCCATACTACTTCAGTCATATGGGGGTTCGGCGGCAATGCGCTGATCGCGACATCATTTTATATCGTGCAGCGAACCTCGCGCGCGCGCTTGGCCGGCGAGTTGTCACCCTGGTTCGTATTGCTGGGCTTTAACTTGTTCTGCATCTTGGCGGTCACCGGCTATCTCTATGGCGCGACCCAGTCACGGGAATACGCCGAGCCCGAGTGGTATGCCGATATCTGGTTGGTGATCGTTTGGGTCACCTACTTCGGCGTTTTTGTCCGAACGCTGGCGCGGCGCGCTGAACCACATATTTATGTCGCCAACTGGTATTTTCTCGCCTTCATCGTCGTCATTGCGATGCTTCATATCGTCAACAATTTGGCGATCCCCGTGGCGCTGTTCTCGACCAAGAGCTACTCGCTCTTTGGCGGTGTCCAGGATGCGATGACCGTGTGGTGGTATGGGCATAACGCGGTCGGCTTCCTGCTGACGGCGGGCTTCCTAGGCATGATGTACTACTTCCTGCCCAAGAAGGCCGAGCGGCCGATCTTCTCCTATCCGATGTCGATCGTTGGATTTTGGGGCATCACCTTTTTCTATATTTGGGTTGGCTCCCACCATTTGCACTTCACAGCACTGCCCGACTGGGTACAGACGCTGGGTATGACATTCTCGATGATGCTGATCGTGCCCTCATGGGCATCGGTCGCCAACGGAATCCTCACGCTCAATGGCGCGTGGGACAAAGTACGAACGGATCCGGCGCTGCGTTTCATGATGTTGGCTGTTGCTTTCTACGCCGTTGCCACGCTTGAAGGGACGTTCATGGCGATGAAGACGGTCAACGCCCTGTCGCACTATACGGATTGGACAATCGGTCACGTTCATGCCGGCGCGTTGGGCTGGGTCGGCTTTATTACCTTCGGCACCCTTTACACGTTGGTCCCGTGGCTGTGGAAGCGAGACATGTACTCAAGTCGTCTCGTCGAGTGGCATTTCTGGCTCGCGGTGCTCGGCTCACTGATCTACGTGATGTCGATGTGGAATTCGGGCATCACCCAAGGATTGATGTGGCGAACCTATGACGGGGCTGGCAACCTTTCTTTCTCGTTTGTCGATACCGTTATTGCCATGCATCCCTACTACGTGTCGCGCGCGGTCGGCGGTTTGGTCTACTTCATCGGCGCGGCACTGGGTGCCTACAATATCTGGAAGACGATCAGCGGCGGGATCGCAAGCACCGCGGACACGGCAAGTGCAGATGCCTTGCCCGTGGCGCAGCCGGCGGAGTGATTTGAGATGTTTATCGAACGCCACGGCGCATTAGAGCGGAATTCGATTCGGTTTCTCATCGCGATGGTTTTTGCCGCGTCGCTCGGCGGATTGTTCGAGATCGGCCCGCTATTCACCATCGACAGCACGATTGAGAAGGTGGAGGGCATGCGCCCCTACACGCCGCTCGAGCTTGCCGGGCGCAATATATACATCCGCGAGGGTTGTTATGGCTGCCACTCGCAAATGATCCGCACCCTGCGCGACGACGTCGAGCGTTACGGCCACTACAGCCTTGCCGCTGAATCTCGATATGACCACCCCATGCTGTGGGGATCGAAACGCACCGGACCTGATCTCGCCCGCGTTGGCGGAAAATATTCCGACGAGTGGCATCGCGAACACCTGATCGCCCCGCGCGAACTCGTGTCGGGATCGGTCATGCCGGGCTACGGATTCCTCGCAGAGCACAGCCTCCACGTCGACAAACTCCACCGCGACCTCGTAGCGTTACGCCGCGCCGGCGTTCCCTATACCGACGCAATGATCGAGAACGCAGCCCAAGACGCGCGCGCCCAAGCGGTCGCAGAGTCAGACGATGCCGATGGATTGATTGAACGCTACGGAGAGAAGGTCAGCGTACGAACCTTCGATGGCGATCCCGGGCGCATAACTGAGATGGACGCGCTGATCGCTTATCTACAGATGCTGGGCACGCTTGCTAATCTCAAAGACTACAAGGCCACCGGGCCGGATCTCAGGTAAGGACTGATCTTGACTTACGACGATCTTGCGGGCTTCGCGAAAAGCTGGGGAATGATTTACCTCATGATCTTCTTCCTCGGCGCAGTTGTGTATGCATTCTGGCCGGGAAACCGCGAGCGTTTTAAGCGCGCAGCGAACCTGCCGTTAGAGGAAGATGATCGGCCATGGCGCCCGAACGCGACGAAGTAACCGGAAAGCTGACGACCGGACACGTCTGGGACGGCATTCAGGAACTGAACACGCCGATGCCCACGGTGGTGGCGTGGCTCTATCGGCTCTCAGTAGTTGCCGCGGTCATCTACTGGGTGTTGATGCCGGCGTGGCCGTACGTAACCGACTATACGCGCGGTGTGTTGGGTTATCACCAACGTGTGTCGGTCACCAACCAGGTATCGGAAGCAAAGAGCAGACGCGCTGATTGGGAGGGCAAACTCACCAGCATGTCATTCGTTGATATCAAGGCCGACGGGCCGTTGCACGAGAAGGCAATCACCAGCGGCAAGGCCGTATTCGGTAACAATTGCGGAGTGTGCCACGGGTTCAATGCGAAGGGTCAGGCAAAATTTCCAAACCTCACTGACAAAGACTGGTTGTGGGGCGGCAGCATCGAGGCGATCGAACAAACCATACGCTTCGGCATTAATGCATCACACGACGAGACCCGTTCAGGCGCGATGCTTGCGTTCGGCAAAGACGAAGTACTCGAGCGCCCGCAAGTCAAAGACATGATCGAATATGTGCGTTCATTGTCCGGCGCTGAGCACGACGCCGCAGGCGCGGCACGTGCTGTGCCTTTGTTCGCCGAGAACTGCGCCTCATGCCACGGTGAGAAAGGGCGCGGCGACTACGAAACCGGTGCCCCGAACCTGACCGACCAGGTGTGGCTCTACGGTAGTGATCGCGAGACGCTGTGGCAAACGATCTACTATGGCCGTACCGGTGTGATGCCGCATTGGACCGAGCGGTTCGACACGCCGACCATCAAGGCGTTGGCGATCTACGTCCACGCACTCGGCGGTGGCGAGTCGAGCAAAAATTAACGCCGGATGGATCGATGCTCGCTGGTGGCAAAACGACCGACCAGCACCCCGGGCGGCGCCGACCGAAGTGGCTGAATCTGCCAACATTGGGGCTGATCATTGCAGTTGGCGGCGTTGTGGCTGTGCCAGTCGTCATGCAGGTGAAGCAAGTACTCATCGCCGAAGCGACATGGCCAGGCACGGTAGGGGCCTCGATCTACCGCCAAGGTCACGATTACTCCAAACGCGTAGCGGCCATTGAGCGCCAGGATGCGCTTGGCTGGACGGCCAACGTTCGGATCATTTCGCCACCTAGGACCTCCCGATTAACTACATTCGACGTCGAACTTCGGGATCGTGCAGGCCGACCGATTGCCGCGACGGAAGCGACCGCGACACTCGCCCACCCCTTGCAAGAATCGCTCGATCGTGGACCGCTTCGGGCCGAAATATTGAGTCTTGGGCAATACCGCATTCAAATTCAACTCCCCCGTGGCGGCAAGTGGCGGCTTCAATTCGCCGCTGTGGCGGCCGACGGGACACCGTTTCGGCGCGATTTCGACATTCAGGTACCTTACCAGGGGCCCAATCCGGTACCGGATCGATGACAATCGCGCTCGACGGTTCATCGCCGAGCCCATGGGCGTCATTCGTGCGCCGGTTGGCAGATGGCAATCAGGCTGTTACCTGCGCCGTCGAAGGAATCCACTGTGCAGCTTGCGTCCAGAGCATAGAGCGCACGCTCGAACCGATTGACGGCGTTATCCGAGCTCGGGTCAACGCATCGACCCATAGATTGCACCTATCCTGGCGGCCCTCGGAAACCGAACTAGCGCCCTTGTTGGAGCAAGTCGAGCGAATGGGCTACCGCACCGTTCCGTGCGACTCGGCCGATGTC
>CAUZWH010000026.1:0-14988 GCA_963583675.1 Alphaproteobacteria bacterium | reverse complement strand
ACCGGCATCGAGTTCGGCGATGCGGTAGGGACCGCTGCCTAGCGGCGGCTCCAGAGTCGTCTTTTCGAAATCATGGCTGTCGTAGTAATGCTTGGGCAGCACCGTTAGCTGGCCGATGATCCCGGGCAATTCGCGATTCTTGGGATCACTCAGCGTGAATTTGACTTGGTGGGGCCCGAGCGCTTCGGCTTTCATCACCGCGCTCCAGTAGGCGCGATAGAACGGATGACCCCTGGTTTTTAGCGCATCGAAGCTAAACACCACGTCGTCGGCGGTGATGGGTTTGCCATCGTGCCAGCGCGCCTCGGGTCGCAGATAAAACACGACGCCGCGATTCTGATCAACGATCTCGAGCGATTCGGCAATCGATCCATAGGCAGCGCTGGCCTCGTCGAGTGAGCCCTCCAGCAACGACTCATATATGAGACCGATACCGCTCGCGGATCGTCCTTTGAGAATGAACGGGTTGAGGCTGTCGTACCCGCCGGTCGCGGACTGACGGACGTAGCCACCCTTTACCGACGATGGATCGACGTAGTCGAAATGCTTGAAGTCGGCGGGATACTTGAGCTCACCGAGCAACGCATAGCCATGCACGCGCTCACCGGCAGCAAGTTCCGCGCTCGCGGCGATCACCATCGCAAGAGTTGCGCCTAGCGCAAGACCCCGTTGCAGCCAGGTTATGGGCATCGTTTCCCTCCATTGCTCCCGCCTGAAGCGTTCTCTAGTGCAATTATTGGTGCGTTACCCTTTCGCGACAACCCGTAGTGCGGCTCGCGCACCTATTCGTGAAGAACCGCAAGCGCCTGTTCGTGGAGGCTGCGATCACCGGCCGCGAGCACGCATCCTGCGCTATCGAGATTGAGAGGCTGGCCCTGCCAGTCGGTCATTATGCCGCCCGCACCCTCGACAACCGGCACCAGCGCGGCGATGTCATGATTGTGCATCGAGCACTCGCTCACGAGATCGACAAACCCGGTCGCCAGCAGCGCGAACGCGTAGCAGTCGGTGCTGTATTGCGTCATGCGCACCCGCGCCTCGAGGTATTTGAACGATGTGAGTTCGCCATCGCCGTACCACTCGTGCCCGGTGGTGAACAGGACCGCTTTGGCGAGGTCAGCGCACGGCCGTGCGGCAACTGGTTGGTCGCCGAGCAGGGTTGGTCGTCCCCTACAACCGACCCAACGCTCTCCCGATATCGGTTGATCGATGACGCCAAGCACCGGTGTTTTCTGGTGGCACAGCGCGATCAACGTGCCAAAGAGCGGTTTGCCGGTGATGAAGGAGCGGGTGCCATCGATCGGATCGAGAACCCACACGAACTCTGCGTCCACGCGAACGTCGTCGAGTTCTTCGCCGATAATACCATGGTCGGGGTAGGTGTCCTCGATCAATTGCCGCAGCGCCGCCTCGGCTTCGCGATCGGCGATGGTTACCGGGCTTGCATCGGATTTGGTGTCGACCGCGATCGGCTGGCGGTAATAACGCTTGATCACCTCGCCGGAGGCATCCGCGAGCTGTCCGGCAAAACCGGCGAACGAATCGAGCAGCGCCGGATCGAGACCCGGCATCTCAGGCACCAAAGTTAAGTGACCGCGACGCCGCTGCGGATTATTGCGGCAGCGGGAGCGGCGAAGCGCTGAGGCTGCGCAGATAGAAGATCAGATTGGCCCGCTGCTCGGCCTTTTTGAGACCCCTGAACGTCATCTTCGTGCCTTTAACCGCTCTTTTGGGACTGGTCAGGAAGGCATCAAGCCGGCTGTAATCCCACGCACCGCCAAAATCCTTCAAAGCGCCGGAATAGCCGAATCCCTCGACCGAAGCGACATTGCGACCCAACACTCCCCACAGATTTGGGCCGACCTTCTTTTTGCCGCCCTGCTTGAAGGTATGGCACGACTTGCATTTCTTGGCGACTTTGACACCGGCATCCACATCGCCCGACGCAAGCAAGACGGGCAATGGTGGAACCTCTTTGGCTACGGCCGCACTGCCGCTGCTGCCGTCGACAGCGACGGCCATTGCCGTCTCCGCGGGAATGTGTGGATGGAATACCTCATTGGCGAGGATATGCAGCACGACGATGAAAAGAACGGTGGCTAGCAAGGCGCCAGCGATCTTATTTATGAATAAGGTGTCCATTGGGCAATCCGATGATGGGTCGGCCGGAGATTAACGGCTTCCGCGCTGTACACGCAACCCGTATAAAGCCTTTTCAACCGCACACAACGTGCTCAGGCGGCCCCGGGCCGCGCCAACGGATGGGCCGAACTATCGCTCCCGCAATCGTCATTCCCGCGCGGATGACCTCGACCCGGCTGCCGGGCAAGCCGCTCGCTGATATTGCGGGCGAGCCCATGATCGTGCACGTCTGGCGCCGCGCGTGTGAGGCGGATGTCGGGCCGGTGATTGTCGCGTGTTCCGAACCTGAGATCGCCGAGGCCGTGCGCGACCATGGTGGCGAGGCTGTAATGACGCGGCCCGACCATCAAAGCGGCTCGGATCGAGTTTTCGAGGCGATCAACAACGCAGACGGCGACCAGCGCTTCGACGCGGTGATCAATCTTCAAGGTGATCTGCCCCTGATTGACGCCGCCGCGATTCGCGCCTCGCTCACGCCGCTGGCCGACGCTGGGGTTGATATCGCAACCCTGATCGCCGAAATCGTGGCGCCACCGGAACGCGACGATCCCAATGTGGTTAAGGCAATCGTGTCGTTTAACGATCAGCTAAGCGGCGAAGACGCCAGGATAGGTCGCGCGCTTTACTTCACCCGGGCGACGGCGCCAACCGGGGCGGGGCCGCTCTACCATCACATCGGTCTTTACGCCTTTCGCCGCGAAGCGCTCAAACGGTTCGTCGGAATGCCGCCGTCGACGCTGGAGCGTCGTGAGCGACTGGAGCAGTTGCGTGCGCTCGAGGCGGGCATGCGGATCGATGCGGTGCTCGTTGACAGCGTTCCGGTCGGTGTCGATACTCCGGCCGACCTCGCGCAGGTGCGGCAAAAATTTTCGGCAAAGCAGGTCGATACCTAGGATTTTTATGAGATGAGCACGCCGGAAACCGTCGTGAACGCCGACCCCGAGCGGAATGTCGCTTTCCAAGGACTGCCGGGCGCCTATTCCCATCTGGCCTGCCGTGACGCCGTGCCCGACATGGTGCCGTTGTCGTGTACGACATTCGACGATGCCTTCGCCGCGGTCAGCGACGGTGGGGCTCGCTACGGCATGATTCCGATAGAAAACTCGGTCGCTGGTAGGGTTGCTGACATTCATCACCTCCTGCCCGATTCCAGTCTCTATATCGTCGGTGAACACTTTCAACGTGTGCAGCATCAGTTGCTCGGGATCGCAGGCGCGTCGATCGATGGGATCACGCACGTCCATAGCCACATCCACGCGCTATCGCAGTGCCGCGCGGTTCTCCGCCGTCACGCGCTAAACCCCACCCTCCACGCCGATACCGCGGGGGCCGCTGCGGAGATCGCCGAACGTGGCGATCCCTCGCAAGCCGCGATCGCATCGACGCTGGCGGCTGAGATCTATGGCTTGGAAATCCTCAAGGCGGATATCGAAGACGCCGAACACAACACGACCAGGTTTGTTCTGCTATCGAAGCGCCAGGAGCGGCCGGATCCCGACATCGGCCCATGTATGACAAGCCTGGTGTTCCGGGTCCGCAACGTGCCGGCGGCGCTTTACAAATCAATGGGCGGCTTTGCCACCAATGGCGTCAATATGGTCAAGCTCGAGAGCTACCAGCTCGGTGGCAGTTTCGCCGCGACCCAGTTCTACGCCGATGTCGAGGGCCACCCCGACGATCCCGCGGTCGCGCGCGCGCTCGACGAGCTCCAGTATTTTTCCAGCCACGCGAAGATCTTGGGCGTCTACCCCGCCCATCCGGCGCGGGCGGAAACGCTCGGCGGTTAAGCCAAACGCTCTTTCCGCCGCTAGGCCTCGTCGTCCACCCACCACCGGATCAATTGGTGGGCGATCGCCAGCGACGGCGGGATTTTTAGGCCGGTTTCTGGATCACCGCCATTTAACGCATTGATCACCTGGGCTCGGGTGAACCAATTGGCATCCTCGATTTCGATCGGATCGCGCTCGATCTGTTCGCTCTCGCCCTCGCCGATACAGCCGATCATCAGCGACGCCGGAAACGGCCACGGCTGCGACGAGTGGTAGCGCACTGCGCCGACGGCAATTCCGCATTCCTCCAGGACCTCACGGCGTACTGCCTCTTCGATCGACTCGCCGGGTTCCATGAAGCCGGCCAGGCAGGAGTAGAGATCGGTCGGGAAACGGGCTGATCGTCCCAGCAGGCACACCCCGGGCCGTCGTATCAGGGTGATCACCACCGGGTCGGTGCGCGGAAAGTGCTGCGCCGCACAGGCCGGGGCCTTGCAATTGCGCTGGTAGCCACCCTCCACCGCGATCGTCGGCGCCCCGCACACGGCGCAATGGGTATGACGATTGTGCCAGTCGATCAGGGCGCGCGCCTGGGCGATGATGCCAGCCTCGGCCAACGGCACCAGCGAGCCCAACGCACGAACTTCGCCAAACCGGCCGTGTTCGGTAAACGGCGGGGCGTCGTCCTCAGATGCGCGTGAGACGTCGATGGCAAAACGAGCGGCTCCGCCGTCGAGACCGAGAAACACGCATTTGCTGTCGTCGCCGAGGAACGGAGCAACAACGGTGGCGGGCTGCCAGGCTATTTCAGGCTTGTCGGTATCGGTCGCCAGCGCATTGAGCTTCCAGAGCAGCAGAAAACGGGTTCCGGGCTCCCGTAGCCGGTCGCCCAACCACGCCGGTTCGCGACGCTGGTTGGCGGCCCGGTCGAGCGGGTTGCCAGCAAAGACGTTGATCATGGGATGTGAGGTATCAGGGATAGGGAAGCAGATAAAGGGAGCGGATAAATAATTCGGAAAAATTGAGGATTCGTCGCCTCTGAGTCCTGATTTCTGATCGATGAGCCTGATATAGTGCAATTGGGGGCTGGCGGTGGACGGAACGCTCGCCAACCCGGTCAGGTCCGGAAGGAAGCAGCCGTAACGAGATTGTTTCCGGGTCGCCTCACCAGTCCCCACTGTTTTTAGCTGCTGTCCCTCGTGCTGGCTGTACCTCGTTCAGCTGGCCTGGGGCAATCCGTTAGAGTTCGGGAGTTCCGCGCGTCGCGATGTCCGTTTCCGCGCCCAGCAATGCCGTCGACGCATCCTATCGGGTGCTCGCGCGTAAATACCGACCCACCAAGTTCGCCGAACTGGTCGGTCAGGAAATTATGGTGCGGACCCTCACGAATGCGCTCGACAGCGGACGCCTGGCGCATGCATTCGTGCTCACCGGGGTGCGCGGTGTTGGCAAAACCACGACCGCCCGTATCATCGCACGCGCCCTCAATTGCGTAGGGCCAGACGGCACCGGCGGACCAACCGACGCCCCGTGTGGGGTATGCGAGCAATGCACGGCAATCAGTGAGGATCGTCATGTCGATGTGCTGGAGATCGATGCGGCAAGCCACACAGGCGTGGGGGATATTCGCGAGCTGATCGATGGGGTGCGCTACGCACCGGTGTCGGCGCGCTACAAGATCTACATCATCGACGAAGTTCACATGCTCTCGACACAGGCGTTCAATGCCCTGCTGAAGACGCTGGAGGAACCGCCGCCGCGCGTTAAGTTCATTTTCGCAACGACCGAGATCCGTAAGATCCCGATCACCGTGCTCTCACGCTGCCAACGCTTCGATCTGCGCCGGCTCGACGGCGCCACGATGCTATCTTTTCTTGCCGATATCGCGGCCCGCGAAGAGGTGGCGGCGGCGCCTGGGGCGCTGCAGCTGATTGCCCGCGCTGCCGAGGGTTCCGCGCGGGACGGGTTATCGTTGCTCGATCAAGCGATCGCCCATGGTGGCGAGAAGATCAATGAAGCGCTGGTGGGTGAAATGCTCGGCCTGGCTGATCGCGGCCGCGTGCTCGATCTGCTGGACACCGTGTTCGCGGGTGATTTGCCCGCGGCGCTTAAACATCTGGCCGATATGAACGCCGCCGGTGCCGATCCGATCGTGATTATCCAGGACCTGTTGGAGTTAACCCATTGGCTTACCCGTCTCAAAGTTACGCCCGACGCAGGTGAGGATCTGGCGGTGGCGGAAGCCCAGCGCATGCACGGCCGCGAAATGGCCGACAAACTGTCGATGGCGGTGATCGCGCGCGCCTGGCAGATGCTGCTCAAGGGGCTTCAAGAAGCGCAGGCGGCGCCGATGCCGCTCATCGCAGTGGAGATGTTGTTGGTGCGTTTGGCGTATGTCGCTGACATACCCGATCCCGCTGAGCTGCTACGCCAAGTCAAAGGGGATAAAAAGGGCGAAGCAAATCAAGAGGCCGCGGGAAAGACGCCGATTGCTGGGGCGCCACCCCCGACGCTAACACCAGCCCCACCGGGCGACGAAGCGATGGTCAGCGCGCCAGGGTGGACTTCGGGTACAGGATCTGCTCCAGCATCGCCCCCAGTATCGGCCCAAGCGAAACCAATCGAGGTGCCGAGCGTCGATCCAGTCGCCGTGGCCGACCCCGCCGCCCCACCGACCTTAGATCTGTCCGATTTCAACGCTCTGGTCGGGTTGGTTGAACACCGGCGCGAGCCCACGCTGCACGCGACGCTGCTCGGCGACGTTCACCTGGTTCACTACGAGCAGGGCCGGCTTGAGTTGCGGCTCGAAAACCGCGTGCCACGCGATTTCACGCACCGGTTGCAAACCCTGCTTGAGCAATGGACGGGGCGGCGCTGGGTGGTGAGCATCTCAGGCGAGCCGGGCGCGCCGACGCTCCACGAACAGCGCCAGCAACACTCGGCCGCGCTCCGCAATTCAGTTGCCGATCATCCGCTGGTCGTAACGACATTGGCGACGTTTCCGGATGCGGAAATTCGCGATGTTCGCCGAGTTGGGCTCGCGCAGGCCGACTTTAACGATGATTTAGGCGATCAGATCGACGACGATATCGCGGACTCGGAGGACAGAGACGACGCATGAAGAACATTAGTCAGATGCTCAAGCAGGCACAGCAGGTCCAGTCACAGATGGCGGATATGCAGGCACAGCTCGCTGAGATCGAAATCAGCGGGCGTGCGGGTGGCGATATGGTGACCGTGACACTCAATGGCAAGGGCGAGATGCGTCGCTTGAAAATTGATCCGACGGTGTTCGCGAGCGGCGACACCGAAGTCATCGAGGATCTGATTGTCGCGGCGCACAACGATGCCCGCGCCAAAGTCGAAAAGCACATGGCTGAAGAGATGGCAAAGCTCACCGGCGGGCTGAGCTTACCGGAGGGGTTCAAGCTTCCGTTCAGCTAAGGCATCCTATGGTGGGGTTGGGTAAGGCAATTCGATCTCGACATGTTCTAGAGGTGGTCATAGGCAGACGTGATGAGTGAACCAAGTCTCGGCGGGCCTGAGATCGAGGGCCTGATACGACTGCTGGCCAAGTTGCCCGGTCTGGGACCGCGCTCAGCCCGGCGGGCAGTTCTTCATCTCATCCGCAACAAGGACGGTCTGCTCACGCCACTTGCCAACGCGCTTCACGCGACCGCCGCGCACGTCGTTATCTGCGCTACCTGCGGCAACGTCGATACCGTTGAGCCATGTACGATCTGCCAAGACCCGCGCCGCGACGGCAGCGTGTTGTGCGTGGTCGAAGAAGTCGCCGATTTATGGGCGTTGGAACGCGCGCAGACCTATCACGGGCGCTATCACGTGCTCGGCGGCACTTTGTCCGCGCTGGATGGCATTGGTCCCGACGATCTGCGCATTCCCACCCTCGTCGGGCGAGCCCGCGCTCCCGAAATCACCGAGGTGATTCTCGCGACGAACGCAACAGTCGACGGACAAACCACCGCCCACTACGTCTCTGATGCGCTTGAAGACTGTACGGTCGCCGTTTCGCGCTTGGCTCACGGTGTTCCTGTTGGCGGCGAGCTCGACTACCTCGACGATGGAACGCTGTCGGCGGCTTTCGCCGGTCGCAAAAGAATCAACGATTCTCCGTAAAGGGAATCTGTAGCTCCGGCTGGTCTTCGTCGAGTTCTTTGTCGCTAACACCTTCGCCCAACTTTTCGCCGAGCTCGATATCGACGATCATCTGGCCGCGGCGGCCGATCTTATTGGTCGACGTAAAAATCTGATCGACATCCTCGCTCGCCTGCTTGAAGTGACGTTGCAATCGGCCGACGCGTTCGCCTAAGCGGGAGACGTCTTCGAGCATTTTGCGCACTTCGATTTGGATCACGGCGGCCTGTTCGCGCATGTTGGCGTCTTGCAAAACTGCGCGGACCGTATTGAGCGTCGCCATCAGCGTGGTCGGTGAAACAATCCACACCCGTGCGCGATAGGATTGCTGGATGAGATCGGGAAAGTTTGCGTGCAGCTCGGCGTAAATCGCTTCGGAAGGCAAAAACATAAGCGCGGATTCTGCGGTTTCCTCGGGCACAATATAACGCTTGGAAATGTCTTTAATGTGTTTGAGGATATCGCGGCGAAAGGCGCCTGCCGCCAGGTTCTTCTGCTGTTCATCGGCGGCCGCTCGGAGTGCCTCGAACCCTTCGAGCGGGAACTTGGCATCGACCGCAATCGGCCCCGGTGGCATCGGTAACTTAATCAGGCAGTCGGCGCGTCGTCCGTTCGAAAGCGTGGCTTCGAACTGATAAGCCGACGGCGGCAGGGCATTGCGGACGAGGTCGCGAAGCTGCACATTGCCAAATGCGCCGCGTGCCTGCTTGTTGGATAGGATGTCTTGCAGACCGACCACCTGCCCCGACAATTCGGTGATGTTCTTTTGTGCTTCATCGATGATGCTGAGGTGTTTGCGCAACTCGCCGAGGGTCTCGGCGGTTTTATTCGACGTTTGAGTGAGGGTGTCACCGAGCCGTTTCGATACCGAATCCAGGCGTTCGTTCAAGCCCTGGCTGAGGCTCGCCTGCCGTGAGTCGGAATCGGCAGCCAACTGATCGAACCGGCCGGCCAGCTCGCTCTGGGTGCGCAGCACCGAGGCGATCGTGCGGGCGAGGTATTCGGAATCATTTTGGAATCGCCGCATCTGGCGGATCATGACCACCAATCCGATCACGACCACGGCAACGACAATAAGGGTGTAGAGAAGACCCGGCTCTTCCATCATGCTCTCGGCTACTCGATCGCCCATCATATCACGGCCAGGGGATGGCGTCGGCAGAACGGACCGGCTTGACGCCTAATTGGGGCTGTCCTACCTAAGTGGCCGCGATATCAATGTGAAAAGCTATGTCTCAGCTCCCAATTATTATTGCGCCGGACCCGCGTCTGAAGGTCAAGTCGGAGCGCGTCGACGACGTCGATGATGCCGTACGCTCACTGATCGACGACATGGTTTCAACCATGTATGCGGCCCCCGGCGTCGGCCTCGCCGCCCCGCAAGTGGGCATGCACAGACGTATCATTGTTGTCGATCCCCGGGACGGGAACGGCAATCCGCGCCTGACGCGTTTGATAAATCCCGAGATCGTCGCGATGTCAGATAATCTTGTTGCGCTTGAAGAGGGATGCCTTTCACTGCCTGAATTTTACGAGCCGCTTGAGCGACCGGATGAGGTTGAGGTGCGTTTTACCGACTATGATGGCAATGAGCAGTCGCTTTCCGCGAACGGGCTTCTTGCGCGGTGTATCCAGCACGAGTTGGATCACCTCGACGGCGTCATATTTGTCGATCGTATGAGTGCGGTGAAGCGGAACATTATCCTGCGCAAACTTACCAAAATTAAAAAACAACAGCTCCGCGAGAGCGCGTAGGCGTGCCGCACTAGTGTTGGCCGGATCGCTCAACCTGGTGTTCATGGGCACACCGGACTTTGCCGTGCCAACGCTGCAGGCGCTGATCGACGCAGGGCACCAGATCAGTACGGTCTATACGCAACCGCCGCGTCCAGCCGGCCGTGGCCACAAAAAGCGTCGCTCCGCCGTGCACGATATTGCCGAAGCCAACCGCATTCCGGTGCGGGTGCCGAGCAGTCTCAAGCCGCCCGACGTCCAGGAAGCGTTCGCTGCTTGCGATGCCGATGCCGCGGTTGTGGTGGCCTACGGGCTGTTGCTGCCAAAAGCTGTGTTGGAGGCTCCCCGACTAGGTTGCGTTAATCTTCACGCGTCTTGGTTGCCCCGATGGCGCGGCGCAGCGCCGATTCAGTGGGCGATCCTGAGCGGCGATACCGAAACCGGCGTGTGCGCGATGATGATGGAAGAAGGCCTGGATACCGGCCCGGTGTTAAGTTGCGAGCGAACCACGATAGGACCGATGACCACCGCCGGCGAACTGCACGACAAACTGGCGTCGTTGGGTGCACCGCTTATGCTCAAAACGCTTGCTGGTTTGGCTGGTGGTGCCATTGGCCCGACGCCGCAGCCCGACGTGGCTGTCACCTGGGCGCCGAAAATACAGCCCGGCGATTCGCGTCTCGATTGGGGTCGCTCTGCAGTTGAACTCGAACGTGTCGTTCGGGCGATGGCGCCCACGCCGGGTGCGTGGTTCGAGCACGACGATGCCCGCATTAAGGTCACATTGGCGCTCGCCACAGAAAGTGCGGATGAGGCAGTGCCCGGAACCGTAATTGACGAGGAATTGACGGTGCGGTGTGCAGACGGTGCGCTCCGTTTGTTGAGTCTGCAACGCGCCGGTCGCAAAGCGATGTCGGCGACGAACTTTCTGCGTGGCTACCAGCTCGATCGCGGCACGATCTTGCCGGTGCCTTTAAACTAGTGATGCCACGCTACCGGCTAGTTGTTGAATACGACGGCAGCAACTATGTCGGCTGGCAGCGCCAAACCAATGGCGTGTCGATTCAGCAATCGCTCGAAGAAGCGATCGCGTCTTACTGTGGTGAAACCATCAGGGCATTTGCCGCCGGGCGCACCGATGCGGGCGTGCATGCTCTGCGCCAGACCGTTCACGTCGATATCGCCCGCGGCGATCCCGTCATTACCGTGCAGAAGGCGGTCAATTTTCACCTAAAGGCCGAACCTATCAGCGTGCTCGAGGTTGCTGACGCGGGCGCAGATTTCCATGCCCGCTTTTCTGCGACAGGCCGGAAATATATTTACCGGATTCTCAATCGACCCGCGCCACCCTCGCTTGACGCCCTTCGGGTTTGGCATGTACCGCGAAAATTGAACGTTCGGGCCATGAACCGGGCGGCGCAACGCCTGGTCGGTAACCACGACTTCACCACCTATCGTTCGAAGCACTGCCAGGCTGATTCGCCGGTCAAAACTCTCGGCCGATTGGTCGTTGTCCGCTGTGGCAATGACGTGCGGATTACCGCGCACGCGCGCTCGTTCCTGCACAATCAAGTCCGCTCGATGGTCGGCGCGCTGAAAATGGTCGGCGAAGGGCGTTGGACGGAGGAGGCGGTAGCCGAAGCACTCGAGGCGCGGGATCGGACCGCGGCGCCACCGACTGCCCCGCCATGGGGGCTCTATCTTGCTGATGTTGACTACGCGCAGGCTGACCCCGCGATTGAATAGCGCGTAAAAACGCTGGGTCGATGCGACGGCATTAAGCGCTCACAAGAATTTCTTAACGCCGCCATAAAGCAGCAAGTCAATAATCACCTCGAGGACCACGAGCGCGGCTGCGGTGAGCCCATCTGCACTGAGCGCAACCCGCGCGATAAACCAGCGATAGCCGAAAACGGCGAAGGTGACAGCCAAGAGGGCAAAATCAACCAGGTCGCTTGGCACCAAACCGAGGATCGCCGACAAGACAATCGGCAGAATGAGTGCGGCAGGAATGATATGCGACCAGTTGTAGGCGATGATGTAGCTCACGTAGTGCTCGGTGAGGTTCATCAGGCGGCACACCAACAAAGCGACGATGGGAAACACGATCCATCCCAGTCCATAGCTAATCAACTCGCTAGCGATGGTGTGGCCGACGTCAAATTCGTCGGTGGATCCGATGAAACGGAAAACCAGCACCGGCGCGAGCAGCGGGGCAACCAGAACGGCGACGAAGAACGAGTGCCAAAACCCCGCGATGGAATGGTTGAACCAATTCATTCCTTCGCGGTCGACTCGAGCGAGTCGCCAGGCCCCGTATATTGAGGAGGAAATTTCCTGGATTGACAACATGCCTGTGGCAATCAGGCTGCAAAATATCGGTCGAGCACTGCCTTATAGACGCGTGTCAACGCGCCGATATCAGCGACAGCGGCGCGTTCATCGACCTTGTGCATGGTTTGACTGATGAGGCCGAATTCAGCAACCGGGCAGTAGTCCTTGATAAAGCGGGCATCCGATGTTCCTCCGGTGGTGCTCAAGGTCGGTTCGCGACCCAGGGTATCTCTGACCGCGGCCGACAGCAGTTCGGAAAATGCTCCGGGCGGTGTCAGGAATGCCTCCCCGGTCACATGGGTTTCGAGGCCGTAGTCACCGCCCACCGTGTCGAATTTCGATCGCAACCAGGTAATGAGTGAGTCCGAAGTGTGCTTGGGGTTGAAACGAATGTTGATGGCCGCTTTTGCCCGCGCCGGGATTACATTGGTCGCAGGATTGCCGACATCGATCGACGTAATTTCCAGATTCGACGGCTGGAAATGTTCGGCGCCGTCATCGAGCGGCTCGGCGGTAATTGCCTGGAGCATCTCTATGAGGCGACCAATTGGGTTATCGGCGAGATGAGGGTAGGCCACATGCCCTTGGGTTCCGTTGACGGTAAGCCATGCGCTTACACTCCCGCGCCGGCCGATCTTTATCATTTCACCCAGATCGTTGGGATTGGTCGGTTCGCCAACGAGGCAGTCGTCCAAGGTCTCACCCCGCGCCGACATCCACTCCAATACTTTCCTGGTGCCGTTGATGGCCGGGCCTTCCTCGTCGCCGGTAATTAGGAGACTGATTGATCCCGGCAGCGTGCCGTCGTGCTCATTTAGGAATTCGGCCAGCGCTGCAACAAATGCCGCGATTGCCCCCTTCATGTCGGTCGCCCCGCGCCCGATCAGATCATTATTGACGATTTCAGCCGCAAATGGGTCGACTACCCAATCGGCGCGTTCGCCCTCCGGCACAACGTCGGTATGCCCGGCGAAGCAGAAGTTCGGTGCTTCTGTACCGATACGGGCATAGAGGTTATCCACCAGTTCCGTGCCGGGTGCTTGAAACGGCAGGCGGTGGCAGGTGAGTCCGAAGCGTTCAAGAACACTCCCTAAAACTGCGAGCGCGCCACCGTCGCGTGGGGTTACGCTCTCGCAGCGTATAAGTTCGACCGCAAGTTCGACCGGATCAACTGAACGCACATTCGACATAGCGCGGGATCGGTCTCTTAATCGCGCAATAGTTCATTTACCGACGTCTTCGATCGGGTGGATGCGTCAACCTGTTTAACGATGACGGCGCAATAGAGGTTGGGACCGGGACTTCCATCTGGCAGTGGCTTGCCGCCGGAACTTCCGGGGACGACCACGGAATAGGCCGGTACGCGCCCGAAATGCACTTCGCCCGTCGCGCGATTGATGATCTTCGTCGACGCACCGATATAGACTCCCATCGCCAGCACCGAACCTTGCTCGACGATCACACCTTCGGCAACCTCGGAGCGCGCGCCGACAAAACAATCGTCCTCGATCACCACCGGGTTCGCCTGTAGGGGCTCAAGAACACCGGCGATCCCCGCACCGCCGGAAATGTGACAGTTCTTGCCAACTTGGGCACAACTCCCAACGGTCGCCCAAGTATCGATCATGGTGCCGCTATCGACGTAAGCGCCGAGATTGACGAATGACGGCATCAGCACCACGCCCGGTGCGATATATGCTGAGTGGCGCACCACGCAATTGGGCACCGCCCGAAAACCGGCGTCGCGAAAATTCTTGTCTTCCCACCCGGCGAACTTGGATTCGACCTTGTCGAACCACGGCGTCTTGTCGCCCGGACCCCCTGCGATCGTGGTCATGTCATTCAATCGAAACGACAACAGGACCGCTTTCTTGAGCCATTGGTTGACATGCCAGGTGCCGTCGCGTTTTTCTGCGACGCGCATTTCGCCGCGATCGAGGGCGTTCAACGCGGTCTCGATCGCATCACGGACTTCGCCTCCGGTGTTGGTTGAAATCGACTCGCGCTGCTCCCAAGCTTGGTTGATCGGGGCTTCGAGATCATCAGCCGTCATGGCGTCCTCCAAAGATTAGAAAAGTGGGCCCACCGGCCAAAAAACAAGGCGCGACAATAGCTCCGGTCGGCCCCCTGTCAACCGCCGCCAAGCGCCTGCCGACGATGCTGTCCCACCGAGTTCAGCCAGGCCGACAGATCCTCTACCACGAAGTCGATATGATTGCCGTCCGCGCCCTGCTGAGAGAATTCGGTGTTGTTTGGTAACCACACGGTGACCATGCCGAGCGCTGCTGCCGGTTCGAGGTTACGGGCGGAGTCTTCGAACATTGCCGCGCGTCGTGGCTCGACCGCGCAGGTCTGGATCATACGCTCGTAGACCTGACGATGCGGCTTTGGCACATAATCAGAACTCTCGATCGAGAATAAGTGCTCGAAGTGACGCCGAATGCCGAGGCGTTCGAGAATCCGTTCGGCATGCGCTTGGTTGGCACTGGTGAAGATAAATTTCCGCCCGCTAAGCGCGCCAAGTGCGGTATCCAGGGCATCATTGGGCTGGATTACAGACACATCGATATCGTGGACGAAGGCGAGATACTGTTCGGGATTGGTTGCATGATTGGTCATCATCCCGCGCAAGGTGCTGCCATGGGATCGAAAATAGTCGCGGCGCAAACGCTCGGCCGCCACCATTTTGAGATCAAGTGCTACCGCGACGAATTTCGTAATTCGATTGCTCACCTGTTTGAAGAGCTCAGTTTCCGCAGAATACAGCGTGTTATCTAGGTCGAAGACCCAATTATCGACGTGCGGGATGCCCGAAAAATCTTTGTTTTCAGCGCTTTTTGGCGAGGAACCGGGC
>CAUZWH010000025.1:0-14995 GCA_963583675.1 Alphaproteobacteria bacterium | reverse complement strand
GCGATCTCGAAAAGCCAATCGCCAATAGCTCTTCGACGTTTATGCTTGGATCACCCGGCCGCCCGCTGGCCCGTGGCCGCGAGGGAGATGCGTCTTGAGCAGGCCGAGCACGATCATCGAGGAAGCCCGGCGCGCCAACGACCCCAATCGCATATTCCAAGCAACGCCTTATGCGAGGTTCCTCGGGATCTCGATTGATGTGGTCGACGACGCCTACGTCTGCCATTTGGCATTTCGCGATGAACACATTGGTAATCCATTGCTACCGGCGCTACACGGTGGCGTCACCGGCGCCCTGCTCGAAAGCGCCGCCATTTTTCATCTTGTGTGGGACCTCAACTCGACGAGCATCCCCACGACGATCAACATGTCGATCGACTATTTACGGCCTGGGCGTCCGGTCGATACCTACGCCAGCGGCGTCGTTACCAAACAAGGCCGGCGGGTCTCGAACGTGCGGGTGGAAGCATGGCAAGGCGCGCGCGACAAACCGATCGCCGCCGCCCACGGCCACTTTCTTCTCGTCTCTGATGCCGATGCGTGAATTTGCTGTAACGAGGGAGGGTCGCTAGATGGCTGATCAAGAAAGTGTGGTTATCGTTGGAGTCGGACCAGGATTGGGTGCGGCATTGGGGCGCCGGTTCGCGACCGCGGGCTACACCGTCGCGCTCGCAAGTCGAACGCTCGATAAGGTCGAAGCTATTGCCGCTGAAATCCGTGGCCAGGGTGGCGCTGCACACGCGTTTGCCGTCGATGCCATCGACGAAGCATCAGTCACGGATTTGGTTGCGCGCGCAGAGGCTGAGTTGGGTCCGTTGGCAGTTGCGATCTACAACGCCAGCGGCCGGGTCCGCAAAAGCGTCGTCGACATGGAAGCCGATGAATTCGTCGAAGCGTGGCAGCGCTCGTGCCACGGCGGCTTCCTGTTGGGGCGCGAAGCCGCCCGCCGCATGATAAAGCGCGGCCAGGGGTCGATCTTATTCACCGGCGCGACCGCTTCGGTAAAGGCTTTCGCGAAGTCGGCCGGCTTTGCCGTCGGCAAGTATGGCCTGCGTGCGTTAGCCGAATCGATGGCCCGTGATCTGCATCCACAGGGCGTCCACGTCGGCCATTTCATAATCGACGGCGGGATTGGTGTCGATAAGGGCGAAGCGCGTCTCGCTCCCGACGCTATCGCCGAGACCTACTACCAATTCCACACACAGCCTAAAAGCATTTGGGCCTGGGAGATCGAGCTCAGACCCTGGGTCGAGAGTTTCTAAATTAATAGGCGCGTTGGTGGATAGGGTTTCGCCACGGTAGGTGGCGAGGCCAAATCCGAATGATCAATGTTTGTGGGGACCGTCCGGGTTTTGTTCCTTGAATTTTTTTCTCTGCTCGGGCGTCGCTTCAGTTTGATATTTGGCCTTCCAGTCAGCATAAGGCATGCCGTAAAGGAGTTCGCGAGCGTCGTCGTAGGAGACGCTTTCACCGTGGTCCTCCGCTGCAGCCGCGTACCATTTCGATAGGCAATTGCGGCAAAACCCGGCCAGGTTCATCAGGTCGATGTTCTGCACATCTGTGCGTTCGCGCAAATGTGCAGCCAAGGTGCGAAAAGCCGCAGCTTCAAGTTCAGTCCGCTTCGCTTCATCCATATCTAATCCCCGATCGTGCTTCATATCTCAAACAAGGTAATCGCTTGGGTTGAATTTGCCAGTTCTCCGAGTTTTACTGAGCTCACACGTAACGCATCTCTCGGTAGAGATCCTCGTCATTGAGGGCGTGGCGAAGCGCATCCGCAACAATGTGCGCCCAGGTTTCCACGCCGTGCGCTGTATCGATCAGGTCCTGGCGGATTTCGAGCGTGGCGTGCGGGCGGCCGCCGGCTTCGCCGTGGCGCTGTAACGAATAGCTCTTAGGATCTCTGCCTGTGTAGGGCTCGTTGTCGCCGACCTCGATCGCCCGGTTCTCGCTGAACGCACTCAGCAGTCGCGTCGCCAGGCGCCGATCCCGGTCGGATAGCACGCCGACATGCCACGGTCGTTCAAACCCGCCCATTATAGGCGTGAAACTGTGTACCGGGATGACAGCCGGCACGATGCCGCGCTCGGCGAAACGGTCGATCATCGCATCTATGGCTCGATGATACGGCTTCAAATAGCGCTCCTGGCGAAGTTGCGCCTCGGTCTCGTCGACGCTCTGGTTGCCCGGGATCATCACGCCATCGCTAATTCGGATTATCGACGTTGGGTCGTCAAGCGGCCTGTTGTAGTCGATTACCAGCCGCGAGATGCAGCCCATAACCGCCGGCACATCTAAGAGTTCTACCAGCCGGCGGGTTACGTCACCCGCACCGATATCCCAGGCGATATGACGGTGCAGCGTCGCATCGTCGAGACCAAGTCCCTGATAACGATACGGTACTTGCCGGCTCGCATGGTCGCAAACCAGCAGGAATCTGGCATCGCTTTCGGGATTAATCACTTCGAACGCATCGAGTTCGTCGTCGTTTTCGGCATCCGCCGCGGGATCAAACGAAGATCTATCATTCATGGCGGCGCGACTATAGGCACCGCGCACGTCGCATTTCTAGCGATTTCCGCCTTTCGCAAAGAGCCGCCGCTTGGTTCACCCAAGCGCGTCCCCTATAACCGCGTGGTGATCCCCTCCGACCAGTTGGCGCCGATGCACCGTGAAACCGAAGCCCCTCGAACTTGCCTCCAGGTTCGCGTTCCCGGCTTTGATCGCTGGCGCAATTGCGATCTCGTTCTCGCCGATTTTCGCCCGCATTAGCGAACTTGGTCCGACCGCAACCGCGTTTCATCGAGTCTTGTTGGCCACGCCGATGCTGTGGGCATTCCTCGCCTATACCGAAGGCCGTGCCAAATCGCCCTCGTCATCCGCCAAGCCAGTACCGGCGCCGCGGGCCTTAAATCGCCGCGAATTCTGGCTACTGGTTTTCGCTGGTGTCGCTTTCGCCGGCGATCTGGGGTTTTGGCACTGGTCAATTAAACTCACATCTGTCGCCAATTCAACACTGCTCGCCAATCTGACCCCCATTTTTTTCACCCTGACCGCGTGGTTGATCTTCCGCGAGCGCATTCGCAGCCTCTTTCTCATCGCTCTCTTGCTGGCGCTGGGCGGGGTCACCGTAATGGTGCGGGCAAGTTTCGCGATCGATAGTGCCCACGTCTGGGGTGACGCGCTGGGGATCATTACCGCGGTTTTCTATGCCGCCTATCTGGTGTCCATAAAACTGCTCCGCGAATCCCTGTCGACCTTGCGGATCATGGCGTGGTCGACGACGATTACCGCGATCTGCCTGTTTCCTGTGACGATCATTTCGGGCAACGATCTGATTGCCGCGACCTGGGCGGGGTGGGCAGTACTGATCGGCATCGCCTGGTTCTCGCACATTGGCGGACAAGGCTTGATCGCATTCGCACTCGCCCACCTGCCGGCAGCATTTTCATCGATCGCGCTATTGGTTCAGCCGATAGCGGCCGCGCTCCTGGCGTGGGTGATCCTTGGCGAGGCCTTGGAAACACTCCAGGCCCTTGGGGGTGTCGTGGTTATTTTTGCCATCGCGCTTGCCCGTCGTGCGGCCAGTGAGCCAGCAACGTCTGATGGGACCGGTCGATAATAGGGTCGGGTCGTTGAGGTCGCTGCGGACCGGGCGTATGCTGCAAGCGCTGTGCGCGCGTTCGCGCCAGCGGTAACCTCACGCACCCCCGCGGTATCCCAACACGGATTCGGTGATGACGGCGACGGCTGACTCTACCCGCACGACCGCTATTGCCTGGTTTATTTGGGCCCTTGGGGCCACACATTATTTCTACGCCTTCTTTCAGCGCGTCACACCAAGCGTCATCGACCAGGAACTGATGCGTGATTTCTCCGCCACCGGCTCGGAGCTTGGCTCGCTTGGGGGTGCCTATTTCTTTACCTATGCTGGGCTGCAGTTTCCGCTCGGCATACTTCTCGACCGCTACGGACCGCGCCGCATCATGGCGATCAGCGCATTGCTCGCGGGGTTGGGCAGTATCGGGTTTGGCCTCGCTGATAACCTAACCCCTGCCATCCTCGGTCGCCTCCTGGTCGGCGCCGGCGTCGGCGTTGGACTGATCGGCACCATGAAACTCACGATGATCTGGCTGCCACCTCACCGCTTTGCGACGATCACCGGGGTGACGATGTTCATCGGTGTGCTTGGCGCCCTCCTTGGCCAGACGCCGGTCCGGTTCGTGGTCGATGAACTCGGGTGGCGGGAGACCGTTATTTGGGCCGGAGTGTTTGGGCTGATCCTCGCACTCGCGATCTGGCTTATCGTTCGCGACCGCGGCATCGGGGCCGCGATTGCGCAACCCGAAACCAAGCGCTCGATCGCCAAGGGCCTCGCCTCAATTCTGGTCAACCCCCAAACCTGGTATCTGAGCCTTTTCTCGGGGATGCTGAGCGGACCCATTCTCACCTTCACGACGCTGTGGGGGACGTCGTTCGCGCGCGAAAGCTACGGCATGTCGCCGGAAACCGCGGTGTTCTCGATGTCGGTTGCACTAGCAGGATTTGGTCTTGGCCTACCCTCCGGCGGCTGGGCCTCAGACCAACTTAAGCGCCGCAAGCCGCCTTTGTGGGCCGGTGCCGCACTATGTCTGGCAACCTGGCTGATTATCCTTGCCTGGCCACAACCACCGCTGACCGCAGCATTAATTCTTTTCTTCCTTAATGGTCTGGCCAGCGGTTGGGTGGTGACCGTCTTCGCACTGGCCCGTGAGGTCAATCTGCCGCAGTTCGGCGGGTCGGTGGTCGGCTTCATCAACATGATGGGTATCGGGGCCGTCGCGATCCTTCAGCCTTTGACCGGGTATTTACTCGACCAGTTTTGGGACGGAACCATCGAGAACGGTGTTCGCATCTACAGCGATCAAGCGATCCGCCAGGCGTTTATGCTGTTTCCCGCGTGCTCAGCGGTTGCGCTGGCTTCGTGTTTCTTTATGCGGGAGAGTCAAAACCGCCAACTCGTTTCATGAGGCAATATGCGCAAACGGAAACGTGAAGCTTTGTACAATGCGCTAGCTGGCAATCGGGGCTGGCCCCGCGTTACAGTTCGCGGACTCAAGCCCGCCACGCGATAATGCGAGAGCGCAAAGCCAAGATCGTCGCCACCCTCGGACCCGCCAGTTCAACGCCGGAGACAATCCGCGCGCTGTTCGATGCGGGTGTCGACGTATTTCGTTTGAACTTCAGCCATGGGTCACACGACGACCATCGTGCTGTCCATGCCGCCATCCGTAGTGTCGAGAGCGACGTCGGCCGGCCGATCGGGATCCTCACCGACATGCAGGGACCCAAGCTCCGCATCGGTACGTTCGCTGACGGGGCAATCGAACTAACCGAGGGCGCATCCTTTCGCCTCGACCTCGATACGGCCGCCGGCAGCGTCGAACGCGCGCCCCTGCCGCATCCCGAAATCTTCGCGGCAATCGAACCCGGCGTCGAACTTCTGCTCGACGACGGCCGTATTCGATTGCGTGTCGAGGCGGTGAGCGAGTCTTATGCCGATACCACAGTTGCTGTCGGCGGAGATCTAAGCGACCGGAAAGGGGTCAATGTTCCGGGCGTCATTCTGCCGTTGTCGGCCTTGAGCGACAAGGATCGGGACGACCTGCGCTTCGCACTTAGTCTTGGTGTCGACTGGGTTGGACTGTCATTCGTCCAGCGTCCCGAAGACGTGCACGCGGCCCGTGAGATCATCGGTGATCGTGCCGCAATCGTGGCCAAGATTGAAAAACCGGCGGCGATCGATCGCCTACGCGAGATCGTCGATGCCGCCGATGGCATCATGGTGGCGCGCGGCGATCTCGGCGTTGAACTGCCGCTAGAAGAAGTTCCAGGCTTGCAAAAACGCATCGTGCGAGCCGCCCGTACCGCCGGCAAGCCGGTCATCGTCGCAACGCAAATGCTCGAATCGATGGTGAAATCGTCATTACCCACCCGGGCTGAAATCTCCGATGTCGCAACTGCCGTTTATGACGGCGCCGATGCCGTCATGCTCTCGGCCGAATCCGCGGTCGGGGATTATCCGATTGAGGCCGTAACGATGATGGATCGCATCACCAGGCAAGTCGAACGCGATCCGCTTTACGAAGCACTAGTGCGGACCGATACGACGAATCCGGAAGCGACGGCGGCGGATGCCATCACCGCTGCAGCACGTCAGGTCGCTGAGACCCTGAACGCCGCTGCCGTCGTTACCTTCACGACCTCGGGATCAACCACCATGCGGGCCGCCCGCGAACGACCACGCGTGGCGGCTATCATCGGTTTGACCACCAAGCTCGAAACCGCTCGGCGCCTGGCCATGGTATGGGGGGTGCACTGCGTAGTCGCCGCGGACGCACGCGATTTTTCCGACATGGTACAGCGCGCCTGCGAGGTCGCTCTCGCAGAGGGAATCGCAAGCGACGGCGACCGACTGGTCATCACGGCAGGCGTGCCGTTTGGCACCCCCGGCATGACCAACGTGCTACGAATCGCTTGGGTCGGCGACACCACCGAACTCATCTAGGTAATACGAACTAGAATTGTCGCGGCCGTCAGGTCCTTTGGGGGTTTAGATCTTGCGGCCTTGAATGAACCGCTCGAGCATCTTCGCTCGGGTTTCCGTGCTCGGCATGTGGGGGTTGGCATCGAGGGCGCGCCGAAACGCCTTGAGCGCATTCTCGGGACGCTTGAGCGCCATGTTGACTAAGCCCGCACCCGATAGCGCACCGAAGTGACGAGGCTCCAGCTTGACCACGCGATCAATGTCTTTCAGCGAATCTTCGTGGCGGCCCATAAGGTAAAACAACGTCGCACGCTTGTTCCAACCTTCAGCGAAATCAGGCTTTATTTCGACGATCGAGTTGAACATCGTGAGCGCCATATCGAATTCGCGTTGCTGCATCGCGCCCACACCACGCTCCATCAGCAGGTCAACGGTGTCACTCCCCGATTGGGTCCAGAGCCCCCATATCGCAGTCTGAATCGGCACCGACTCGTCGACGCTTTCGGCATCGTGCAGCTTCTGAAAAAGCTCATCGAGGCGCGGATCGTTTTGGTCGGCCACGGCAGCCCCGGCGAAAAAACCGAATGCGAGCGATACCGTTACGAAAAGGGCAACGAGACGCATAACGCTATCTTAGAACGGATCGCTCACCTCTAAAAGATGCCATCGTCCGGTCTCGAGTAGCCCCCTACCCCATTGCCTTTGGGCGTGGGCCTCCGGTCGCCCAATCGAGTAGTTCAACGCTGTGCACAACCGGCACTTTCATTCCGCCGGCCAGTTGGGTAATGCAGCCGATATTTCCCGCGGCGACTACGTCCGGGGCCGCGGCTTCGATGTTGGCTACCTTACGATCGCGCAAAGCGCGCGCGAGTTCCGGCTGTAGCAAGTTGTAGGTCCCCGCCGACCCGCAGCAAAGATGACCCTCAGCGATTGCACTGACGTCGAATCCGACTTGACGAAGCAAGGATGGCGGTTGCTCGATAACGCCCTGCCCATGCTGGAGCGAGCAGGCTGCGTGATAGGCCACCTTGATTGCCCCTGGGCGGGCGTCGAGCCTTACGGCGGCACCCAGATCGAGATCGGCCAGCACTTCCGACACGTCGCGCGTTTTCTCGGAAATAGCTGCTGCCCGGTCGGCCCATGCGGCGTCGTGGCGCAAGATAAAGCCATAGTCCTTGATCATGGTACCGCAGCCCGAGGCGTTGACGACGATCGCATCGAGGCCAGCCCCATCGATCTCGCGGGTCCACGCGGCGATGTTCGCCTGTGCCGATTCGTGTGCTTTCGCACCTTTGCCGAGGTGATGGGTAAGGGCACCGCAACACCCGCTGCCGGCCGCTACGACCACTTCGCAACCAAGCCGGGTCAGTAGTCGAATCGTCGCACCATTAATCTGCGGATCGAGCACGTTCTGGACACAACCGGCGAGCAGCGCGACGCGCATTTTGCGCACACCACGTGCCGGGTGCACGGTCACGCTGCTATCGGCGGTTGGAGGAGCAATCGATTTCGGCGCCAAAGCGACAATTGATTTCAGTCCGCGCGGCAAGGCCGCCGAGAACGGGCGTGCCAGATTTGCCCCGATCAGCGCCAAGCGAAACAAGCTGGGATTAGGCAGAACCCGCGCCAACAGCCACCTCAAGGTGCGATCGAGCCAGGGCCGGCGGTAGGTTTTCTCGATGTGCGAGCGGGCGTGATCAACGAGGTGCATGTAGTTTACGCTCGACGGGCATGTGGTCATACATGACAAGCACGATAGGCAGCGATCGACGTGCGTGACGACGCGTTTGGTCGCCGCTTTCCCCCCTTCCAACATTTCCTTGATCAGATAGATCCGGCCGCGTGGGCTATCGAGCTCATCGCCGAGTAAAACATAGGTCGGGCAGGTCGCCGTGCAAAAGCCGCAATGGACGCAGTTGCGCAGGATTTTCTCCGACGTGGCAACCTGCGGGTCGTCGAGCTGGCTTGGCGAGAAATGAGTTTGCATCGACCGTCCACTAGACCTCGGAATACATGCGTCCGGGATTAAGGATCCCCTCGGGATCAAAATTTTCTTTGACGCGGCGGCTGAGGTCAGCGAGTGCTGGCGATTGTGGCTGAAACACGGGAACGGCCGCGCGCGCGTCTGCCGTCGCTCGCACCAACGTGGCGTGTCCGCCAACACCAGCAACCGCAGCACGGATCGGCGCCACGTCGTCCGCCGGCGCCGTATCGCAAGCTAGCCACACCAAACCGCCGGCCCAATCGAACAGCCACCGGGCAGTCAGAGTTTCGGCGATTTTCCGAACGACGTCAGCGCCGCTGGCTGGTGGCACCGACAAACGCCAGATTGAATGACTCGACCAGGGATCCGCGGCAAACGCCGTGATATCGCGCACCTCGCGCCACAATGCGATCGAGTTGTGGCGGTGTAGTTCTTCCACCGGCGCCCTCGCGGCAACCCATTTCTTCACCTCCTCGCACCGGTGCTCGACCGATGGAGCCGGGCCTTCGAGGCGCAGCGCGGTGACCGATGCGTCGGCCTCGGCAACATAAGAAACGCTTGAGTAGCCGCTGATCTCTCGTGGTAAATGGGCGAGCCCAGAAAGATCGAATCCTGACGCCGCGGCCTCTCCGAGCAAACCGACCGCGGCGGCGTCATCCAGCCCAAGGACTAAAACAGTGCGAACTTTCTCCGGCGCCGGCATCACCTTCATCGTGACATCATGGATCGCAGCTAAGGTTCCGTAGGAACCCGCGAGGAGCTTGCACAAGTCGTAACCTGTGACGTTTTTTACCACCTGACCGCCACTTTTAAAGCGCTCGCCGCGACCCGAGACTGCCTTGGCACCCAGCAAATGATCACGCGCGGCGCCGGCCATAATCCGGCGCGGCCCCGAAAGATTGCATGCAAACACGCCGCCTATGCTGCCGCTATCTGCCGCGGCTCCGAACAGCGGCCCATAATCGGCCGGCTCGAAGGCGAGTTGCTGATCCCTTTCCGCGACGGCGCGCTCGATATCGGCGACCGGGGTGCCCGCCGCAGCCTGAAGAACCAACTCTTCCGGCTCGTAGGAAGTAATGCCGGTCAGGTCCGAGAGGTCGAGCAGGCACTCGCTTTGACTCGGGCGTCCAAGCCCTTGCTTGGTGCCGCTGCCGATCACATCGAGGGAGGTCTCTTCGGCGGCAGCCCAGCCAATTATGTCATGAAGTTGATCGGCGTTGGCCGGCTTGAACGAGTTCTCCATCGCCTAATCGCCGCGAGTTCCACTAAAACCGTGGAATATCCGGGAACGGCACTTGGCCGTGGTGAATGTGCATACGGCCAAGCTCCGCGCAACGATGCAAAGTCGGGAATACCTTGCCCGGGTTGAGGTAACCATCGGGGTCGAAGGCACATTTCAAGCGCTGCTGGTGGTTCAAGTCGTCCTCGTTGAACATTATTCCCATGAGGTCGCGCTTTTCGACACCGACGCCGTGCTCGCCGGTCAATACCCCGCCCACCTCGACGCAAAGCCTAAGGATATCCGCGCCGAAATCCTCGGCCCGCTCGAGTTCGCCGGGCTGGTTGGCGTCATAAAGAATCAGCGGGTGGAGATTACCATCGCCAGCATGAAACACGTTGGCGAGTCGCAATCCGTATTTGGTCGACAGCTCCGCCATACGGGCCAACACGATCGGCAGCTTGCCCCGCGGTATCGTCCCGTCCATGCAGTAGTAATCCGGTGAGATCCGCCCCACCGCCGGAAACGCGGCCTTGCGCCCCGCCCAAAACGCCATGCGTTCCGCCTCGCTCTCGCTAATCCGAACCGATTCCGCCCCAGCGTCATCAGCGATCGTGCGCACGCGCTCGACCAAATGGTCGACCTCGACGGCCGGGCCATCCAACTCAACGATCAGCAGAGCCTCGGCGTCGAGCGGGTAGCCCGGATGACAAAACTCCTCGGCAGCGTGGATCGCATAACGGTCCATCATCTCCATGCCGGCCGGGATTATGCCGCCGGCGATGACCTTAGCAACGCAATCGCCGGCGCGCTCATTGCTGGGGAATCCGATCAGCAAAGCCCGTGCGGTTTCGGGTCGTTTGAGAAGTCGCACCGTCACCTCGGTGATGACGCCGAGCAAGCCTTCCGACCCGGTCATCACGCCCATTAAATCGTAACCCTCCGAATCGAGGTGGCGGCCACCCAGACGAATGACGTCGCCGTTCACCAGCACCATCTCCAGACCGAGAATATTGTTGGTCGTCACGCCATATTTGAGGCAATGAATGCCGCCCGAATTTTCGGCGACATTGCCGCCGATGGTGCAGGCGATCTGACTCGATGGATCGGGCGCGTAGTAGAACCCTTGCGCCTCAACTGCCTGGGTGATCGCCAAATTGGTCACGCCAGGCTGCACTACCGCGCAGCGATTTGCGTAGTCTATATCAAGGATGCGGTTGAACTTGGCTAGGCCGAGCAGCACCCCATCGCCAAGCGGTAAGGCACCGCCTGACAACGACGTGCCCGCGCCGCGCGGTACGACTTTAACTCCGCCAGCGCTGCACAGCTTCAGGATCTCGGCGACTTCCGCTGTCGTCGACGGCAACGCAACGATCATCGGCGTCTGTTTATACGCCGTCAGTCCATCGGTTTCGTATGCCTTGAGGGCGTCATTGTCAGCGATCACAGCCTCCGGATCGATGATCCGGCGAAGCCCCGCGGCCAATTCACTGCGGCGTCCAAGGACCGCTTGATCGAGTTCCGGCATCTTTAGCATTCGGACGGATTCCCTCGCGGCAACAGCGCGGCTGACGACACGTTCGCGGACCAACATGGCCGCCGACGGCGCCGAAGGCAACTAAACACTTAGGAGTCGGTCACCAGGCCGTTTGTGGCTGGGACCGTCCACGGGGAGGCTCGTGATTAGCCCCAAAAAGAAACCGCGCCAACCGGCGCGGTACATGAAGCCTCCCGGAAAGCGATTTATCCCTGACGCGCCTTGAAGCGTTTGTTGCTTTTACAAATGACGTAAATCCGACCACGGCGCCGTACGACGCGACAATCGCGATGCCGTCGCTTGGCCGATTTCAGGGAATTGAGCACCTTCATGGTCTTTTCTTCACGTTGTGCGGCTCCCAGCCGCAGAAGCGCGGGAACATAGTGGGCTGGTAGAGGGCTGTCAAATCGCAGGGGGGCGGGTCACCAACTCTTGCGGCCGACCGATTCGCCCCCGTCGAGCATGATCACCTGACCGGTGAGCCAACCCGCATCTTCTGAAGCCAGGTAGGAAACCAGCCCCGAAACGTCTTCAGGTTTACCGGCGCGGCCGATTGGGAAGCGTGTCGCGCCGGCGGTTTTCAAGCGCTCGTCAAACTCTGCTTGCGACATCCCGTCGGCAAGAAAAATTTCCGTGCCAATCAGAGAGGGGCTAACGACGTTGACGCGGACGTTCCATCGCGCGAGTTCGATGGCAAGCGTCTTCGACCATGCGTTCATCGCTCCCTTGGTCGCGGCATAGACACCGAATTGCGGTGCACAGCGATCGCTCAGGGTCGAACTGATACTGACGATGTCGCCGCGCGTTTTTTTGAGCGCCGGAATACACGCCAGGCACATCTGCATCATCCCGACCAGGTTAATGCTGAACTGTTCATCGATCAGCGCAGGCGTGATCTCGCTGTGAGTGGCGCGGCGGAGGATACCGGCATTGTTAACCAACAAATCGACACGCCCGAGATCGCCACGAATCGCTTTGACCGTAGCGCGAACCTGTTTGCGATCGGCGATGTCGCACGTATAGGGATAAAGATCGCGTTCGCCACGCGCTGGTTTCAGCCGCGCCGCGCGCCGGCCCAGGATCGCAACACGGTAGCCATCGCGGACCAGCCGGTTGGCGATCGCGCGCCCGAGGCCGCTGCCCCCACCGGTCACGATAGCAACCTTTGTACCGGCCACCGCCTTCGGTTGGCGCGTTCGGGCACGTTTAATGTTGTCGGCCAACGCTACCAGCGCTTGAAGCCGACGGCTTCGCCGCCGTCGATCGTAAGGATCTGGCCAGTCATCCAGGTCGATTCGTCAGACGCAAGATAGGACGCGATCGCGGATACGTCTTCCGGCTCACCGGAGCGGCCCATTGGGAAGTAGGTCTCCCCCAAGACTTTGAGGTGCTGCTCATACGCCTCCGGCGATGCGCCATCGGCGATGACGATCTCGCTCCGCACCAAAGAAGGGTTGATCACATTAACGCGGATACCCCATTGGCACAGCTCCATGGCCATCGTTTTCGACCACGCGTTGACGCCGCCCTTTGAGGCTGAGTAAGCAAGGTAGGACGGCGCGCAGCGATCGGTGAGGCTGGAGCTGATATTGATGATCGATCCGCGCGTGCGCTTGAGCGCGGGGATACACGCCAGGCACATATTCATTGTGCCGATCAGATTGACGTTGAGATGGTAGTGGATCATCTCGTCGGTGAGCTTGTCCCAAGTCTGGCAGTGCATGACCCCGGCATTGTTCACGACCGCATCGATGCGACCGAACTCGCCGCGAATAGCTTTGACCGTCGATAGGATCTGCTCGCGATCGGCGACATCGCACACATACGGATGGAGACCGCGCTCGCTCTTCTTCGGTTTGAGACGATCGGCACGGCGGCCGAGGATCGCGACAGCGAAGCCATCGCGCGCCAGCCGGTTCGCCATGTCCCGTCCAAGACCAGTGCCGCCACCGGTGACGATCGCGACCTTCGTGGTCTTCTTTTGGCGGGTCGATTTATTCGTCTTCGTCGCGGCCATCCCTATATCCTTCCGCTACCAGCGCTTGTACCCGACCGATTCGCCACCGTCGATGGTAACGACCTGTCCTGTCATCCAGCTAGCTTCGCTCGACGCCAGGAAGGCGACGATCCCCGAAATATCGCCGGGTTCACCTGAGCGGCCCAGCGGGAAGTAGGTATCGCCCAGCACCTTGAGGTGGTCGTTATATTCCCTCCGGGCCATGCCATCTGCAAAGTAGATCTCGCTTCGCACCAGCGACGGGCTTACCACGTTAACGCGCACGCCCCACTGGGCGAGCTCCACCGCAAGGGTGTTGGACCAGGCATTCATGGCACCCTTGGTCGCTGCGTAAACTCCATACTCCGGTGCGCAGCGGTCAGTCAGGCTCGAACTGATATTGATGATCGAACCGTGGGTGCGTTTGAGCGCAGGAATGCACTCCAGACACATATGCATCATACCGATCAAATTGATGCCGAAGGTGTGGTCGATCTGGTCAGGCGTAATTTTATCGTGGGTCGCGCGCTGCACCACACCGGCATTATTCACCACGGCATCAATGCGTCCAAACTTGGCTCGAACCGCCTTCACGGTGTTTTTTATCTGCGCGTGGTCGCCGACGTCGCAGACGTAAGGGTGTAGGTTCTTTTCGCCCTTTTTCGGTTTGAGACGATTGGCGCGGCGACCCAGGATCGCCACCTCGAAGCCATCGGCCGCCAGACGGTTCGCCATGGCACGCCCGAGACCGGTTCCCCCGCCTGTCACGATCGCCACTCTTACGGCTTTTCCCAACGTTTTCCCCGGCCTTTTTCTAGTCGACTTAGCCATCGCCTGCCCTCTTATAGAACTTGCAAAGCGCCGCGCATTATAGGCGACGCGATCTCTTTGTTGGTGTTTACGAAAGCGCGAATCGGTCGTGCTATCGATCGGGAGACGTCACGCCAACCCATGGTCTCGACTGTTCGGCATGCCCGTGAAGCCGCACGGTGGGCGGTAACCTCACAATAACTCGCGAGCTCAATTCCAGATACAGCGTCGCTACTTCGAGGTGGGACCGGCCCCCGTTGCGTTGAACTTTTTATTTATCCGCCCTTTGGCCTCACGGATCAGCGACGGCCATAGCTCCGTCATATTTATGCGCACGTGTTTGGCGCCCGCTAAGAAGGCCAGCGCGTAGTACTCGTAGGCTTTTTCATAGTTGGTCTCCACGCCATAGCCGGTTGCGTGAAAGTAGCCGAGGAGTTCCAGCGCGCTCGCATCGCCATCCTTGAACGCACGCGTCGTTACCGTTTTGTAGTCCTGCACACTGGGCGCCGTTGTCGCGAGTCGTTTAACGACGGCTTTCCAGATTTGGTCCGAGATCACCCGCTTGGGTTGCTTTGCTGCCTCGAGTTTGCGAACCCGTTCCGCTTCGGCCTTGCGCACGGCTTCGGCAGCCTCACTCTCAAGCTGGCGATCGGTTTTGTGATTCGGCGGTTTGACCTTGTTGCGCTGTGACCATGCGTTCCAGTCTGGACATCAAACCGGCGGCGCTTCGCGGGTGCACAAATAAACCCGCATGTCGTGGGAGATCGCGCGCCAATTGACGTCGTTCCAATCGGACTCCAGCGCGCGCGGCTCGGCGGCAGTCACGAGCAGTACAACACCCACCAGCGTACTCAGAACGACATACCTTCCGAGGCGTTTCATCGTCGGCTTTAGCCACTCCAACATCTTGAAACGCTCCAAGA